>VGZY01000032.1 GCA_016872355.1 SAR202 cluster bacterium
GAGCACCTGAACAAGGCCATGGCCAAAGCGGCCTGATCCACAGACGCTCTCCTGGTGAGATATCTTGCTGCCAATGGGCAGCGCCGGCGCTGCCCATTGGCAGCAAGGCGGAGCACTGTCCAAAAAATCCGACGACAAAACGCTGAAAGAGCCAGAATCTCTATTGACTTCCAAGACAGTTGCTGAAGGGCCGTGTTCCCTGAGCCCAGCCCACCGGGCTGGGTAAAGAGACCAATTAACGAAACGCCCTGAATGGGCGTGTTATCCAGGCCATGTCAACGTGTTCTCGGGGGCATTCTTCGGTGTGGACTTAACACGGCCCTTCAGGCCGTTTGCTATGTCGGACCTTACCCAGCCCGTTGGGCTGGACCCAGGGAACACGCTCCTTCAGAGCGTTAGGGCCAAGACACCGGACAAGGCATAAAACAACACTCGGAAAATCGAATTTGTTGGAGCAGGCGGGTCTCAGACCCGCCCCTACCGGAGACTCCACCCTCAGCTCGCTTATACTCTATACCCGATATGAATGGAGATTCAATGCGAAAGCTCAAGAACGCCAAGTACCGCGTCGGCGTCATCGGCTGCGGCAGCCAGGGCACCCGCAACGCCCGCGCGTTCGACCTCAGCCCGCTCTGCGAGATCGTCGCCGGCGCCAACCGCGGCCAGGAGGGGCTCGACCTCTTCTGCAAGCGCTTCGACGTCCCCGGCTACAACGACTATCGCGAGCTCCTGCGCAAGGAGAAGGTGGACATCATCGTCTCCGGCACGCCCGTGGGCGTAAACGCGCAGGTGTGCGTCGACTCCGCCCGCGCCGGGGTCAAGGGCATATTCTGCGAGAAGCCCATCGCCGTCAGCCTTGCGGAGGCGGACGCGATGGTGGAAGAGGCGCGCATCCGAAACGTCGCCCTCGGCTCCGGCGACATGTTCCGCTTCAACCCGCAGTTCTGGGAGGCACGCCGCATCGTCGAGTCGGGAGAAGTCGGAGAGGTCCGCAGCATCAACGCGTACGGCTCCGGCGGCCGCGAGATGTCCGGCACCGGCTGCCGCACCTTCACCGACATGGCGATGTTCGCGCGCGACTCCGAGGTCGACTGGGTGGTCGGCTGGGTCAACGGCCTGCCGGTGGACGTCGATCTGGGGAAGGTGGACGAGTGGAGCGACGCCGACCAGGGCGGCGGCGGCTTCATCCGCTACAAGAACGGTATCGATGGTTTCGTTCACCAGACATCCCTGGGCGGCAAGACCGGCGTTGAAGCCATCTGCACGAAGGGCGTCGTCTGCATCAACGAATGTCGCGAGGGCAGCGTCTGGAAGATGGGCAAGGGCGGCCTGAAGTCCGACCGCAGCCTGTTCCCGGACCCCGACCCGGCGATAAGGAATGTCGACTCCGAGTATGACGCCGACGGCTGGATGAAGAACATTACCCGCCTGACTGATGCCGTGGAGTCGTTCATCGAGTCGGTGGACACCGGCATGCCGGTCAAGTGCAGCGGGGAAGACGCCCGCCGCGCGCTGGAGATCGCCTTCGGCTTTCGGGAGTCGCACCGCCGCGGCCACGCTCCGGTAAAGTTCCCCATCCCGGAGCAGCCTCAAGATGGTCCCGGACGTGCGCCGCAACATCGGGCGGAAGTTCCTGCCTGAGGGCATGGAGGGCTACATGAAGCACCTCGCGGGCAGGAAGTTGGGGACGTAACAGCCGGGGGTTAAGCGCAGAGGACGCGGAGTTTAGGCACGCAGAGGAGTTGAATTGTTCATCATGAACAAGTACCACACAGCCAACCAGGCCAACTGGGACGACCACGCGCCTGAGTACAAGAAGCGTGTCGACAGCCAGAATGTCTGGCGGCGGTGCGTCACGGAGCCGGCATTGGCCTTTGATATCCCCGCCGAGATGGAGGCGCTGAGGGACGTCAAAGGGAAGAGGGTTGCCGTCCTGGGCAGCGGCAACAACGTCGCTGCGTTCGCGTTGGCCGGGATGGGCGCACACGTCACGTCGGTCGATATATCCAAAGAGCAATTGCGGTACGCGAAGGAACGGGCCGAGATGTTGGGCCTGAAGATAGCGTTCGTGGTGGCAGATGTTACCGACCTGAGCGCGCTGACCGATGAGTCGTTTGACGTGGCCTACACGAACGAGCATGTGGCGATGTGGGTCTCAGACCTCGCCAAGTTCCACCGAGAGGCCGTACGAATTTTGAGACCCGGCGGCCTGTTCGTCATCAAGGAAAACCACCCGTTCCGCACCATCTGGTCGGAAACGAGCGAGCACATGGAAGTTGCCAGACCCTATGGCCAGCGCGGCCCGTTCCTGGAAGATCCGAGCGGGCCGGACGTGTATATCTTCAACTGGACGGTGGCTGACTACATTAATTCGGTTATGAACGCTGGCTGCGACCTAGTGAAGTTTGAAGAGTGCGGATGGGAATCGACCGAAGAGTATTGGATAAAGACGCCCCTAAAAGGTTTGCCTGAGTATCTCTTCATTGTCGGACGTAAGAGGTAGGCGACTGCGGGGAATGAGCGGCGATTCAGATTCTGCGCGCGCCAAGATTGTGCTCATCTCTATGCCAATTTGCAGGGTTTAGCCGAATGTATTCGCGAACTGCTTCCAAGTCCTTGTAGCCACGAACTACATGCTCGTAATAGTTCCGGTGCCATAACCGCTGATTGAACCGCAGCCAGTTTGCCTCCTTCACTCCCTCAATGTAGAGCTTAGTGGTCAGCGATTTGAAGCGCTCTACGATGTTTGGTAGGGAGTGACGCGAGGTAGCTGCCGCAGGAGCCAGGGGCTGCGGGGGCGTGCCTTCCCCCGTAGGGGCGGGTCCCCGTGCCCGCCCAGGGGTGGCGCTGGGTTCGGATCCGCCGGTATCGCCGGATAGGACAATTATGCCGTGGATGTGGTTGGGCATGACTACGAAAGCATCGACATCCACGCCGGGATAGAAGTCCGGTATCTCATTCCACGCCTTCGTGACCATCTCGCCGGCGCTATTCAGCCGCATTTCGCCTGAGACGATCTCGCCGAATAGACACGCATTATTGTTTGTGCAGATCGTGATGAAGTACGCGCCTGGCGGCGAGTAGTCGTAGTCAGGCAGCCGTATTGAGCGGCGATGGTGGACGGCGGGGTCGAATTTTTGCATGCGGATGTACCTTCAGGGCCGGCGCCCTTCCCCGGGCGGGCACGGGGACCCGCCCCTACGTACGGACCCTACCCCATACCCCACACGCGCCCCTCTCCCCTACCCCACACGCGCCCCTCTCCCCTACCCCGGCACCTTTACCAGCCTGCCGCCCTCCTGGTGAGACTGGAGGAATGCCATCATGATCTGCACGGTCTTGCGCGCCTCTCGGGCCGTGCAGACGCTCTCTGTGCCGTTCTCGATGCTGTCTATCAGCTCCGCGTAGACCGCCTCTATGCCTATGGTCTTGTAGCGCGGCGGGACGAGCATCGACTCTGCGAACCACGGCAGTGTCTGGGTTGGCGTCTTAAGCCTCGCCATCGGGTCCTCAAGCTGGAAGCTGATCTGGCCCTTCGGGCCGTCCAGCACCACTTCACGTATGCCGTTGGACATCGTCTTGTGGCTGGAGTACAGGCCTCGGACTCCGTTCGCGAACTGAACGTATCCGGTCAGGCCCGGGTCACGGACGGTCTTTATGCCGCCCTCGCCCTTGAACGTGTCCCAATCGTCGAACCCTTCCTCCAGGTGCGCGAACGCCTTCACGGGCTCGGACTCAGCGAAGAAGCAGATCGCGTCCAGCAGGTGCGTGCCGTTGCGGAAGAGCCACGCCTGCGGCCCGCCGAAGCTGGTGTACACCGTCCCCAGCGGCCCTATCGCGCCGGAGCGCAGGGCGTCCCGCACGGTGTGATACAGAGGGGCCCAGCGGCGCGTGTAGCCTACGGTGAGGACGACCTTATTCGCCTCGCACGCCTCGATCATCGCGTCCGCGTCTTCGAGGCTCGTCGCGAGCGGTTTCTCACAGAAGATCGCCTTGAGCCCGGTCTTCGCCGCCAGCACGGTCACGTCGCGGTGCAGGTGCTCCGGCGTAGCCACGGTCAGGATGTCCAGCTTCTCCTTGGCGAGCATCTCGCGGTAGTCGGTGTAGCGCCGGGTGTTAGGCCACCGTGCGGACCAGAGTGTGCGGAAGCGCTCGACCATCTCCGGCACTACGTCGCAGACAGCGACGAGCTCCATGTTCGGCAGGTAGGAGATGGATGCGACATGCGACATGAGGACCGGGTCGCGCAGCGGCGGCTGGGCGGGCTTGTCGGCGGTGCGGACGGCGATGTTGCCGAGGCCGACGATGCCGACTCGATACCGTTCGGGGTGCATTGGTGTGACTACTCCTGGCAATTCACGGGCTGTCCGAATGGGTCGTGCGGCGGGCAGGCCCGGTTGCGGAGCGTGTTCTTCCCGGTGCTGATCGCCCTGTCCATGTTGGCGGACACCTCGGCCGGCATCCACGTGTGCCAGACCGCCGTGTTGTTCTTGAAATACGTTATTGAAGCAACGATGGGCGTCACGCCAACCCTGCCGCTGGAGATAAGCGCCGCCTGTTCTTCGAACTGCGCCTCGCCCGGCTTCACCGGTCCGAAGAACGTGATGAGCTCAGGCGCGCGCAGCCTGAGCGATGCGCTGCCTACTATGCGCAGGTCCGGCCTGGACTCGTACACCGGTCCCATGTCCAGAATGGTCCCCGCAGCGATCTGGGCGTCGTACCAGTCCTTCTCCGCAACCCTGTTCAGCATTGCGATAACGTCAACATCGCCCTTCAGAAGGGCCTCCGGCGCCGATTCCTGCTCCAGCGCAATGACCTCGACGTTGTAGTCGAAGCCGTGGACTACTACATACGCCATCATCGAGGCAGCCAAGTGGGCAGGCTTGTCGCTCCATTCGGCGAACCGGATGATTCCCTTGCCTTCCCGGTCTACCCATCGCTGCGAGGGAGTGCCAGCGGCCGGCGTCTGTCCAACGGATATCACCGCCGTCGCCGTGGGAGTGCCCCTTGCCCCGACGGCAAAAGGCGTCTCCTTTGCGCCGCATGCCACCGCCGCCAGGCCGGCAATTGCCAGCGCCAGGAGTACCAGACCGCCCAAGCTCGGAGATTTCCACATGGTGGGTCCTCGAAATGGTTTGGGCCGGGGGCGTCACTGGCAGCGGCCGTTCGGCCGCATGGTGCAGGGCCGGAAATTGACGACTCCACCAGCGATGCGCAACCTCGCGGCAGTCGCCACCTCTTCAGGCACCCAGGCCGACCACAGCTCGTTCTGGCCCTTCAGGACGGTCAGGGCCGCCACGATGGGGCTGATGCCCGTCCTGCCTTCCGATATGCCGCCAGCGAGGTTGGCGAACGACTCGTTACCGGGCTTGACCTTGCCCGCGAACAGGGCCAGCTCCGGAGCGCGCTCCTTGAACGCGGCCGTGGCGATTATGCGGATATCGGGCTCGGACTCGTAGATCGATCCCAGGTCTACTATCGTTCCGCTCTTTGTCTGTTCTTCGTACCACGCCGCTGCAGTAGAACGGTCGAAGTGCGTCAGCAGGTCAACATCGCCCCTGGACAGCGCCGCGGGCGCGGCCTCCGCCTCCAGCGCGACGAACTCAACCACGTAGTTGTAGCCGTGAACGATGATATAGGCGGTGAGGGCGTTGGCCAGCCGGACGCGATTGTCCTGCCATTAGCCGAACTTCACGGTCCCATTCGTCGGAACAGCCGTCGCCGCCGGAGTAGGCGAAAGCAGCGGTATCGCGGTCGGCCCGTCTTCGATCTCTATCACCCGTGTGCGGGTGGGTGACGGTGTGGCCGTCTGGAACCCGCTCGGCAGCGGCTCAATCTCTGGAGAGTAGGCAGTGATTCCGACTGCCGCGGCGGCTGCCAGCGCCACAGTCCATGCAACGAGCACCTTCACTTGTTTCGACAAATCTCGCCTCTCCTCAATGCTATCGACCGGCCGGCCTCGGAGTGGCCGTGGATACGGGGCCAATGCAGTCCATCTCGCGAGGGATGCATGCCCGGTTCCTCAGCGACGCCTTTCCGTCGGTTATCGCCGTGCTCACTCGGGATGCAATCTCGGAAGGCACCCACGGTTGCCACACGGTGCTGTTATTCTTGAAGTATGTGATAGCGGCCACCACCGGGTTTATGCCTATCCTGCCGGTGGAGATCCCCGCCGCCTGTGCATCGAACGCTTCGTCCCCCGGTTTGACCTTCCCGTAGAACGTCACAAGCTCGGCAGCGCGCTCCTTCATCGTCGGTTCGCTGATGATCCTCACGTCCGGCTTTGACTCGTAGATGGCGCCCAGGTCGATTATCTTCCCCGCCTTTATCTTCTCGTCGTACCACTCTCTTGAAGCTTCCCGGTCGAACATCGTTATCACGTGGATCTCGCCATTCAGAAGGGTCTTGCCCGCTTCCTCCTGCTCCACCGGGATTATCTCAACGTTATAGTCGAAGCCGTGCACCATGATGTACCCGGTCATGGCGTTCGCAAGCTGCACCGGCTTGTCAGGCCACTCACCGATTCGCATTATGTCCTTGCCTTCGTGGTCGAACCACGGCAGCGTCTGCGTCGGCCGGGCGGTCGCGTCTGGCGCCGCTGTGGGTGTGGGCGTCCCACGATCCCCCACGGCGAACGGGTTCTCCCTTGCGCCGCATGCGAGCGCCGCTGCGCCCGCCGCAACAGCCAGCAGCAGTAGAGATAACAGCGGTAACCCGATCAGGCGAGGTGTCTGGCCCATGTTTGCCCCTAAATTCGCCGGTATTCGGCCTATTATAGCATCTTCCGGTACACTTCCCTGCCTTGAAGATGCAGGTCAACAATCTCCTCGCGCTGGCTGTCCTTATAGAACTTGCCGCGCGTCTTGACCCAATCTATCATGAGGTCGATGTTCTTGACGAAAAGCTCCGCTGCCTCCCGCTTCTCGGGGCCGTCCACGCCCGTCTTCACATAGATAGGGCTCGTGTGGCCGTACACCGGGTGGAAGTAGCTGTTCCGGTGGTAGCTGGACACCCTGGCCGCCATCCACCCGTTAGCAGTCGCCGGGAAGTCCACGTCCAGCCGGCCCTCCGTTGAGCCGCGAACGTACTCTCTTGAAATTACGACATTCCCGTTGTAAAGGATTTCCACCTTGTTGACGGGGTAGTGCGACTTCCACGACGCGGCGGCCGTTATAGGCTTTTCCGGCGATGTCTGTATCTCCTCTCCCATCTCCTTGCCGTTCGCCGTGAAGAAGATGGCCGGCCCATTGGTCATGAAGGTCTTGCCTGCCTTCAACGCCGCCACCCACGCATCGTACGTGAACGGGCCGCCCGTGTGCGCATATACCCTGTTGGCGTTGCAGATGAACCAGTCCGAGCCGGTCGATATCGGCAGCCTGATCCCCGCGTTGAGCATGTTGTGGTACATGCTGTACTCACGGTCGCCCAGCGAGGGGTCGCCCACGTTGAACGCGTCCACTTTCCCCAGCCCCGCCGCCACGGGCAGCTCCATTCCCTTGCCGTTATGACACCATATAACGATGCCGCCCTGCCGGTGGGTGTCATCGCACGCGTAGGAGAGAGGGGGGTAGTCCGGGTCGAACGCGTCGATGAACATGCCCCTGCTCACGGGCTCCACGATGTTGCGCAGGCTCAGCAGCATGATATGGCCGTAGCCGGTATCGTGCGCGCCCAGGCAGTTGTGGCGGTTCTCCTCGCCGCACTGGACGTAGTAGTCGGTGGACGAGAACTCCAGCAGCATCCCCGGATAGTACTTGTTGGAGGCGTACTCGAAGTTGCCGCGCTTCAGAATGGAGACTGCTGTCATGCGCAGGTCCTCCACGCGCGGGTCGAACTTGAGCCGGTCGTCCGGCCGCTTCTCCTTCTCATCGTAGTGGATGTGCGTGTTGCCCGGGTGCCACCCCCGCTCCTTCAGGTCCGTCCACTTCTCGATCTGGAAGTCAACGTTCACCGTGCCGGTGATGGGCATGTCCACGTCCATCGTCGCCGGAATGTACTCCGTCCCGCGCTCCACGGTAATCCGCGCCGGCCCCCGGTTCACGTCCAGCGTGAACTTGCCGTCCGAGTAGAAGAACGGCGTCCCCGGCCCAACCTTCATGATCGCGTTCGGCGGGCTCATTGAGGTGCCGGACTGCGAGATTACGTTGACCTTGGCCTCAATAGGCTGCCCTGTCGCCTTGTCTACAATCGTTCCGACCAGCTTACCCATGCTCGGGTGCTCCTTGGCCTTCAAATATCGGACGCCTGGCCCGGATGGCCGGGCGCAGCGCCGGTAGTAACCTATGCCATGGGCGCCGTTCTTGGCAAGGGGGTGGGGACCCTGGGGGGCTGCAATTTGACGCATCAGGCATGCGCAGAGGCCTTATATTCACGCAGTCCTCACGCCTGGACGGGCACCATGAGTCCTGGAAGCCTGGACTGGGGCGCGTTGCAGATAGGCCAAATCAAGCGGGCCGCGCAGGTGGCCCGTGGGCGCTGGAGGATTGCGATGTTTGCCTGGACCCACACGGCAAGTACCCGCGTTCCGGCGGGACTGGCGATTGCTTTCAACCTCACGTTCATTGTTATGCCGCTCGCCGCTCTGGCCGCGGTCGCCGGGCTGGCTCTAGACGGGCTTTACCGCGAGACCGAATGGGCCCTCCCCCAGGTGAAGGGGCAGGACCTGGTCACTCTGATTGCCATGCCCGTGCTGCTCGTCGCCCTGCTCGCGGCCAGGAAGGGCTCCCCGAGGGGGACGGTCGTTTGGCTCGGCGTCCTCGGGTACGTTCTCTACACCTACACCGGCGCGGCTTTCTCCTATGCCTTCAACGAGCTGTTCCTCGTTTACGTGGCCCTCTTCTCCCTCACAAGCCTTGCGCTCATCTGCGCCGCCGTCGGCCTCAGTGCCCTCCCGCTTGATTTGTGGGTCGACGGCCGTGTTCCACGAAAGGGCGCCCTCTCGTTCCTGTACATTCTCGCTGCAATGCTCACGCTGCTCTGGCTGGGCCAGATCGCGCCTTTTCTGATCGATGACACGGTCCCTGAGCTGATCACTCGCGCGGAAGTTCCAACGAACTTCGTCTACGCACTGGACCTGGGCGTTATCGTCCCCACCGCGTTGATCGCCGCCTACCTTGTCAGGCGCAGGCTCGCGTGGGGCAACGTGCTTGCCGCTGTGCTCATGATCAAGGCTGCGACGATGGGCCTCGCGCTGCTTTCAATGACCTGGTTCTCAGTTGTGGCGGAGCAGGAGGTCGAAACGGAGCTCTCGGCCGTGTGGGTGGTGCTTGCTGCCGGCAGTATCGCAATGTCGTCGTGGCTGCTGCGCCACTGCCGGGCCGCGCGCGAATTGAATTCGGATGCCGCCGCTGCTGAGGGGGCGTCGCCCGTCGGGCCGGCAGCCGGCGCACGCGTGTAGACGCCTCTTGCGGAGAAAAGAGGAGGGCGCAATGAATTCCTGGCGCGCGGCCGGAGCAATTACGGCGGTAGGGTCCGTGGTGCTGATCGTCGGGCTCATGCTTGGCCCGACGCTGGGCGAGGAGACGGCGGACGCGCTGCGAGATATCGCCGGCTTCCGCACCATGTACGTGCTGACCAACATGATTTCGTTCGCCGGGGCGCTAGTCATTGCCGCCGGGCTGCTGGCCATCGCCCGCCTGCAGGCGGAGCACCGCCCTGACTCGGCCATCGCCGTGTGGTCCGGAGCGGCCAGTGCGGCAGGCGGGGCGCTCACGCTGCTCACGCTCGTGCTAGAGTCCGTCGTGGAGCCGGCGATTGCGGAGCGCTTCGTCGCGGGTGCGGACCAGGCGGCGCACCTGGCCGTCGCGCAGGCGGTGACCGATATCGACGGCAGCGTCTTCGGGTTGGGCTTCATGCTCTTCATGGCCGGCATAGCGCTCGCCGGGCTCGGCCTGGTGCTCGGCGCAGGCCCACGGCTGAACCGCTGGTTCCTGCTCGCGGGCGTGGCGCTGGCGGTAGTCGCGAGCCCCACCGGCATCGCCTACCTGTTCGATGCCACCCGCGCATTTGGTCAGATGGAGCCCTACCTGGGCCTGAGCGTCCTCGTATGGCTAGTGGCGCTGGGAGCGATGCTGTGGCGGTCGGGAAGCCGCGCTGCGGCGTAGCACTTCCCTTCCAATGGGTCAATTCCTGGACTGGTCTGGAGGCGGGCTTTCAGAGGATGGGGACCCAGGCGGATTCTGCCAGGCTGGACGACGACGAAGCGGCCAACAAGATCCGTACCTTTCTCCGCGACGAGGTCATTGACCGTCTTGGCCAGTTTCTGGCGGGAAGAGGATGGAAAGCGGAGCAGGATAACTCCGCCGGAAACGAAGGAATGCGCAAAGACGAGCTGACCGAAGTCCTTGTCCTCAGTCAGCAGAATCCGGCCGTCTCGAGAAGCAATGTCGATGACTGCCGTATCGTCTATACTGGGAGAGACTTCGGCAATGGCGGTAACATCATGCCCCGATGCACGAAGGGCGCGGACTACTGAAAAGTCTCAGCTCTCATCCGCGAGGAAACGCAGGGCTATGCTCCTGAAGGGTAGTGTTTCTGGCTCGCCACTACATGTGCTTCGTGTGCCAGAGTGTCCGCTGCATAGCTGAGCGCTGCCTGGATGTCCTGCCGTGTCAGACGGGGGTATGCGTCGAGCAGATCGGCAACGCTCGCGCCTTCACCGAGTTTTCGTAATACCAGCTCTACCGTGATTCGAGTGCCTTTGATAACGGGTTTTCCGAGCATGACTTTTGGATTTACATCGATCCTGTCGGCGACCGTCACTCCTATCCCTCCATTCCTCAAGGTCACTACTGATTGTACCACCGCTCTCGCGTGGCCCCCTACTCCCCTTCCAGCGTCACCCGCTCCGGCACATTGTCCAGCCCGTAGTACTCGTGCTCGATGCGGTTGCGGTACACCTTCACTATCCGCAGCCCCGTCGGGTCCGTGTACTTCGAGAGCCCCACCGGTCCGGACGCCACCATATCCATCCCACGGTAGTGCGTGTACAGGTTCCGGTGGAAGTGCCCCGCCATGACAAGCTCCACGCCGCTGTCCACGTACAGGTCCAAATACATCAGCCGCTGCTGGAGGGGGAAGTTGTTCGTAGAGTCCGGCTCCATCGCCTCGTAGCGGTACCATGGGTGGTGCTGGAACACTATCGTGTGGTATGGGCGGTCCCGCCGCGCGGCGGCCATCTCCTCACGCAGCCACTCGTCTTGCCGCGCCACCTCAAGCGCCACGTTGTGCGGCGCGTAGATCGTCGCCGTATTCAGCACTATCAGCCGGCACCCCCGGTCCTGCACCGCGTACATGTCCGTGCCGAACCCCTCGCGGTACCAGGAGAGAGTCTCCATGTTCGGGATATCGTTGATATCGTGGTTGCCGCACACCAGGTGGAGGGGGATGCTCTTGTCCAGGAGCGCCGCCGTCTTGAACAGCGCCATCGTCTGCGCCTCGTCGCATGGGCGGTCTATCAGGTCGCCGCATACGGCCACGAACGCTGGCTTCAGGCGGTTGCAGTGCTCCATCGCCTTGCCGAACCACGCCACCTCCTGGCGGAAGCCGTGCGGCCTGTTCGCCATCCCGAACTGGCAGTCCGCCATCTGGATGAAGAAGAACGGCCCCTGCCAGTCCGATGTGGCAGACTGCAGCCGCGCCCCCAGGTCCATCAGCCGGTTACGGTGGTTGTAGCGTATTTCGCCTGTCATTGGATTCTCCGTGGTGACTGCTGTGGGCCAGAATCGTGGGAAGACCACTATACCACCTCGGCGAAGTGTTAACCCGGCAGGGGCCTTGTTCCGAGAAAGCGCTTCGAGAGAATCTCCTGGCAATGGACCGTTCGGCCGGGTTGATTAGAACGTGGTTCTCAGCAGCACCCGATGTGCATGAGGGTGCGTTGAAGATCACAGCGGATGGCTTCCCGTCTGAACCCGCTTCGGCACACACACAATGAAACGAAAGTGCGCTGAATCCACGCTTGAACTAACCCTTCCGCCAATCCCGTTGTCACGCTTCTCGTTGCATCTGTATGTGCACGTGCAGTGTGTGCCTCCTCCCATTCCACGTTCCTGCGGATTTCGTCACCCCATGACTGGATGGCTGCGTACAGCTCCATTCATGCTTCGAGGTTGTCCCTTGAAGAAACCCAAATCCGCAGCCCCTGTTGTCAGCGAACTTCTTCAAGATTGAACGGTTTTGACACTCAGTTCTGTAACACGTTCTTTTTTTCACCTAGGGTCGGTTCCGATTTTCCCGCATAGCACTTTATTACGTCATCAGATACCCATAAAGGACTAGTCCAACAGGCTATAAGTTCTGGGAGGGCACATGAACCGCTCTACGAGATTCGACGCGCTTTTACTCGCTGGAACGATAGCCGTGTTCTTTCTGGTTACGTTCTCTGGTGGATTCACGCGAGTCTTCGCCGGCAGTAGCCAGGCGCTGCTGTCCCTGGACGCCCTGGAAACGTCCACCACCACTTCAACTCGAGCCTCCGATTTGGTCCAATCGCCGACGCCGACATCGGAGTCGTGGCGATCCGGCCCCCCGGAACCCACGATGCCCCCGGCGGTCTTTCATGACGACGCCTCAGCTATTCGGCACTCGCGAGACGATATCTCAAGAAGGGAGATCATCAACAAGCGGACTGCCAGGACCAAGACTCTCACGAACCGCGACGGCTCGTACACTCAACTGGTATATTCGAACGATGTCCATGTTGAAGAATCCCCTGGCGTTTGGAAGGAGGTCGTAAACGATCTTAGGCCATCGGCTCGCCAGGGCTTCGCATACGAAAACGGCGCGAACAAATTCTCTGTACGCTTTGCGGCTTTATCGTCGGAAGAGACTGCCGAACTGTCTCACGGCCAGACTTCCGTGGTTTTCGGATTAGCTGAAGCCGCGACCGTCCCAGCCCAAGTCGCTGAGAATACAATCACCTACGCTGGTGTCAGAGACGGGATTGACCTACGGCTAACGGTAGAGACGGATAGGGTTAAGGAGGAGATAATCATCCATTCACTTGGCTCTCCGCCAAACCCATCAGAATCCCGATTCTCGCCGTTTGTCTTTCATCTTAAGACGTCCGGCCTTGGTGCCAGGCCACTACAGGACGGAGCGGTCGGGCTATACGCCGGAGATGATCTAACCATGGTCATACCGGCTGCTTTCATGTACGACGTGACCGCCGCGCGCGGCAATCCCTCTGGAATCTCCTACGATGTCACGACGAGCATCCAATCGGAACGCGACGGAATCAGGCTCACCTTGTATCCAAGTCTTGAATGGCTGACAAGCCCTCAGCGTGTGTTTCCGATTGTCATAGACCCAACTATTGTGATCCAGCCTGATGAGGGCACAGGCAAAGACCTCTACATTTCGAGTGGCGCTCCCAACACGAGGAAGACGTGCTGCTCTCTTTTGACAGGCGTAGCTACTACGACGTCCGCCGCGACCACCACTTTTAGAAGCCTCCTCCAGTTCGATCTTTCGCACATACCTGCCAGTTCGACTGTGACCGATGCGAAGCTTTACTTGAACGCGAAGGAAGTGAACGGCTCCGGATACCGAATGCCAATCGACATCCATAGAGTCACCCAGGTGTGGTCGGCATCTACTTCTACTGGGGCCACATGGTCGGCAAGACAAGGTACTACGACCTGGTCCACCCCAGGGGGCTCCTTCCAGGCGACTTCAACCGGCTCCTTTATGGTCGATACCACGGCTACGACCAGCAAATGGTATTCATCTGATGTGACCAGAACGGTCCAGGAATGGGTGAATGGGAAGTATGACAACAACGGCTTTCTACTTAAGCTGGCCTCGGAAGCCCTTACCGCGCCTCAAATAGTATCGATCGACACAGCGCGCGACCTCACAGTCAATGGAATCGCCCAAGGCGACAAGGCTGGTGCGGCCGTTTCCGTTGGGGATATAAACGACGATGGTGTTGATGATCTGGTAATTGGTGCCATTGAGGCGGACCCATCTGGGGCATCGAATGCCGGCAAGACCTTTGTAATCTTTGGCACATCTACCGCAGGGACATATCAACTATCTTCGGCCACGACCAGCGACATCACACTTAACGGCATCACCGCAGGCGACAAGCCTGGATTTGCCCTGGCCGTTGGAGACCTAAACGGGGACGGCAACGCGGACCTTGCGATAGGCGCCCCATACGGCGACCCAAACGGCACGGACTCGGGCGAAGTCTACGTAGTGTTTGGTCCTCTTACGGCCGGCACTTACAACCTGTCATCCGCAACCACATCGGATGTGCTCATAAACGGTGCCGACGCGGGTGACCTGGCGGGCTCGTCCATCGCGATAGGTGACGTTAACAACGACGGCTACGACGATATTATTATTGGAGCCATGCAGGCGGAGAGCGCCGGTGCCGGCAACTCCGGTGAGACCTATGTCATTTTTGGACCTCTGTCCGCCGGTACCTTGGAACTGTCGACGGATGCCGACCTGACGTTCCGTGGAATAGACAGTGATGACCTCTCCGGCAGTGGTGCGGGCTCAGGTGATATCAACGGAGGCGGCATTGATGACATCATCATCGGAGCGCAGCAAGGCGATCCGGAGTCTCGCTCGAACGCCGGCGAAATATACGTGGTCTACGGACCCGTTACCCAGGTTGGAGCGTACTGGCTATCATCAGCAACGACCACCGACCTGACGATAAAGGGCGCGACCGCAGGCGACCTATCCGGATCGGCTCTCGGGTCGGGCGACGTGAATGCAGATGGAATCCAGGACCTGCTGATCGGCGCGCCAGGGGCGGGTTCAAACTCAGGCAAAGCATACGTCGTCTTCGGCCCTGTAGGTTTCGGATCATAGGACTTGGGCGTAGATGCAGATGTAACATATACCGGATATTCAGGTAGTGCCGAGAGACGGGTAAAGGAATCGCTGCGGGAGACGTGAACGACGATGGAGTGGCTGATCTCGTACTTGGGGCACCCATGCGTGACGTCAGCGGGTCTTCCGACAAAGGCCAAGTCTACGTGGTGTTCGGTGAGCTACCTACTTCGACCTTCGACATTGATGCTGCTCGAGACATCACGTTCAACGGCATCGACGGTTCGGACTTCTCCGGACGGAGCATAGCGGTCGGCGATTTGAACGCAGATGGTATCAATGACCTCGTGATAGGCGCTGATGGCGCTCGAGTGGGTAGCAACTTTAATGCGGGCGAAGTGTACGTTCTCTTCGGGCAACACGTAAACGGGACTTATCAATTATCGTCATCCACGACGACCAACGTTACCTTCACCGGCACGGACGCTAACGACCTACTAGGTATTTCGGTCGCGATCGGTGACATCAACGGCGACGGTTTCCGAGACCTAGCGATTGGTGCCTCTCTAGCCGAACCTGCGGGGCTTGGTGCCAGCACTAACTATGGGGACGCCTATGTTGTATTCGGTCCCCTTACGCCGGGCACTTACGCCATAGCTTCAGCCTACGACATCGTTGTCTCGGGCACCACGCTTGGCGACCATGTGGGCTACGATCTCGACTTCGGGGACATAGATAATGACGGCAATATCGATTTCGTCATAGGAGCTCCGGGGGAAGAGCCTGGAGCCACGGTCACGAACCAAGGGGCCACCGCCGTCATTTTTGGGCCAATGGATGCCGGGACGTTCACATTCACTGCCGCGAAGGACTTGGTGTTCTACGGAATCGATTCGGCTGACCAATCTGGCGGAGCTGTCGCAGTTGGTGACTTGAACGGCGACGGAATCGACGACCTCGCCATCGGCGCCTGGACCGGGGATCCGGGAGGACGCAGAAATGCAGGCGAAACGTATGTCGTCTACGGGCCTTGGACTCAACCAGGCAGCTACTACTTGTCTTCCTCCACGACAACGTCTGTCACGATCAACGGAGTTAACGCCAACGACTTTTCCGGTCAAGGAGTTGCCGTTGGCGACGTAAACAATGACGGTATCGATGACCTTGTAATCGGAGCGCCCCAAGCCAGCAGCTACGCGGGCAAAGCTTACGTATATTTCGGCCCGTTCGGCATAGGCACCGTCGAATTGTCTTCCGGCACCGATGTTAGGTATGACGGATATTCAGGAACTAATGCCCTATTTGGGCGTGGCGTGAGGGTAGGCGATGTCGATGGCGACCGCTTGTCCGACCTCTTAATTGGTGCTCCTCAACGCTATATAGGCGGAGTGGCTTTAAAGGACAGACCTTCGTGATTCTTGGCTCAGTGACAGGGGCATCTCGATGGGCGTCATTCGCCGACAGCCAAGACCCTGCGGGCGCGTATCCGAAGCTGGAAATCACATACATTCCTGCGCCAGGCACGAACGGCAATGGCCTCGAAGACTATTACGAGACCCTTACATGGGGTATCGGTGGAGGGACCAATCTCCACGTCACTCTAACAAATACACGCAACATCGTTATCACCAAGGGGCTTGTTTCAATCCCCGGGCGAGGTATCGGCATCAATCTCGGCTTGGCTTACAACAGGCGCGCCGACTGGACACGTAACGACACGAACCTAGGGTCTAACTGGCAGCTGTCTATTCCGAAGCTGAGAGTGGATGGCTCGGATGTCATAGTTTATGACTCTGACGGTAGCGAGCACGTCTTTGTGAACAGAACGGAGGACGAAGACGGTCGATTCACATATCAGCCGTCGGCGCCCGGCATTCGGTATACCTTGATCGAAGTCTCGAACACCGAGACCTACAGGTTCCAGCACGACAGCGGGCTCGTCCACGAGTTCAGCAGCACGTTGAATATCGGCGACGGGAGTCCCGCCTTCAAGCGCCTGCTCAAGACCTACGACACGTATCACAGGGTTGGCGGTGACCCGGTGAATCACCTGACCTACACGTACACGGACGGTTATATCACGTCCATTACCGACTCAAGCGATTTGCCGCGCTCGGTGACATTGGCCTGGGCTGCCGGGCATTGCTCGGGTAGTAAGGTCCTGACTTCCATCACGGAGCCGTCAGGGATTCAAAGTGCCTTTGCTTATTCCACATCAACTGGATACGCCTACCTGGCTAGCGTCGTGGAAGCTAGTGGGACCGCCGACGCGAGGACCTCTCACTTCGGATACGAGACATATAGCACGAGCACTCCTTACGCTGTCATAACGTCTGTCACGGACCCCATGAACAACACCACGACAGTCGCCTACCACTCGACTGGTGACAAACCGTAAAGAGCGTCACGGACAGTCTCGGCAGGACTACGCGGTTCGACTACGACTTTGATTTCTACAATGCGTCGAACGATGAGTATGTCAACCGCTTCTTCGTCGAGAATGCTGAAGGAGGCACGACTGTCTATGAGCTCGGAGGTCCGCTAAACGCCAATGTCAGGAAAATTGCCCGAGGCAACCTGTATAACGGCGATTTCGAGATTCTGGACATCCAGGGACGGCCCCACGAGTGGTTGAGCGCAACGTCGACCTCCATAGATTCTCAGGTCTTCTACACGGGAGACAGGTCGTACAAGCTGTCCAGCTTGACCGGGGACGGCGAAGTCAATCGTTGCATGTATCCATCCCATGGGCAATCGCTGTATCGCGGGAGCATAGGTACCTTCGAAGCCTTTACCGTCAAGGCAATGGTGAAATTCGAAGATGTAGTAGGGTCGGAATCGTTCCCGGCCGGATTCAGCACCGGTGTGTCCATCACGGTCTCGGCCTATGACGAGACCATTCAGAATTGGATCGACATCAGCTCTCCTGGTCACGTAGGCGATTCCGATGACTGGATTGAAATAACCACCCCACCAATAAAGACTCATTCTCAATTCGATCATGGGTTCTTCATCGTTGGCCTTTATCTCTATGGAACAGGGACGGCCTGGTTCGACCAAGTTAGGTTTGAAACCACGGTGATGGAGGCGAAATGGGAAGGCAGCTTGATGACGCAGCACGTCGATGGACACAACGTCACAACGACGTACAGATATGGTAGCCCCGCCGACACCTTCGATCCGGACAACCCGAGCGGCAATCCGAACAACCTGATGTCAGTTACGGACCATACCGGCGGAACGGTCACATTCAAATACGATAATCAAAATCGGCTAATTGAGCGTCAGTCCGCCGGCCACCAGGGCACTTCCAAGAAAATGTCGTTCGCGTACGACGCGATCCAGAAGGACCTGATGGAGACGGTGGATGAACTTAACAACACCGCAACCTACACCTACGACTCCTATGGCCAGGCGTTGACCTTCAAAGACCCAAATGCGAACGCAGCTGACGGCTCCAACCCCACAGGAATGACCTACGAATACGTGTATAACGGGTACGGCTTGGTCACAGATGCCTATAGCCCGGTAAATGCCAGTAGCTCGGAACTGCTTATGCAGAAGTTCTATGACGACAATCGCGGTCTGGTGACGTCCACCATTGATGCTTTGGGCCAAAAAACATGCTTTGACTATGATTATCTGGGTCGCCTCAAGAGGACAACCTATCTGTGCGCGACGGCCAGTGCTTATAAGGTGACAAATACATACGACGAGAACGGCAACCTTACACACATGGCCGACTTCCGCAACGGCCAAGTTGCGACCACTACGTATGAATACGACGCTGGCGGCCAAGTGACCAAGGTGACAGAGCCCTATGGTCTGTACACCCAATACACGTATGATGCTTTGGGCAACGTGGTAACACTTCGCAACCCGGATGGCCAGACGATACGCTATTACAACTCTCCGCACGGCGTTACATTCTATATATACGACCCGTACGCGAATGGCATCACCACGCAGCTTTACGACAGCGGAGGCAGGCTCCGCCAGGTCGAGTATCCAGGTTGCGGTTACTACACCTGCCAGGACGCCAATGAGGTTGTATATGCATTCACTGATGCCTCCGGCGTGGAACAAGGCGTCATGACGAAGGTTGAGAATCGGCGGAGCGGCTCGGTCCTCAAGGGGTACGCTTACTCTTGGGACGACAATTGGAACGTTTCGCAGATCGTTGAGACCCCAACGGTTGCCACCACGACATTCTCGTACTCGGATATCGGTGCCTTGATTGGTGCCACGCGCACTGGCAGCAGTCCGTACTCGCAGACTTTCACCTACGACCCGAACGGCAACCGGAAGACGATGGTCAAAGGCGGCGTGACCTACACGTACACATACAACGCCGCCAACCAGATGCTTTCCGAGGTGGGGACAACTACAAAGACGTTCCTCTACGACAACAACGGCAATATGAGGAAGGAGGGGACCAACAACTACTTCAGCTACAATGGCGCGAGCAGGATGGTGACGTCTACCATAGCGGGGTCAACGTGGGACCATGCTTACGACGGATTCAATCAGAGGATCACCATCTCCGACACTACGACCACCAGCCAGTACTTCTCGCTATTCGGATTGGCGCTAGAGCGGCGAGCCGGTGCTAATTATGCCAAGTACGTCTTCGCCCCTGACGGCCGCCCCGTATCAATAACTGGGCCGGATGGGACATTCAACTACTTCTTCGATGGCTCCGGCAACGTTATCGGCATGATAAAGAACGACGGCACGGCGGACTACTACGCTTACCAGCCTTTCGGAGAAGAGTTGGGAACTCAGGGCACTCGGTACAACCCACTGAGGTATTCAGCAGCGTACCAGGAGAAGGTGAACGGCAAAACACTCTACAACATGGGAATGCGGTGGTACAGCCCAGACTACGGTCGATTCTCGCAGCCAGACCCTATCTCCCATGTGAATAGCTACGGGTACGCGGGGAACAATCCAATATTGTTCAATGACCCGGACGGGCAGGTGTTTGTAATCGCGATCCCAGCAGCCTATGGCGTCATACTTGTTGGCACTGTGGCCTTAGCTACCCTCAATGAATATAATCGTGTAGGATGCTTTGACGGCGCCATAGAAGCGCTTGGAAACATCTCATTCGCCAAAGCAAACAAAGCCGTCAACGAAGTGCCAGTGTTACCAGCGGGTCAAAAATGGGACTCTGGCTGGGTCTACAGCAACATGTTTAAGGAGTTCAATAAGAAATGTAGGCAGAACGACAAGAAGGGTAAAGAGAAGCGGTATTACGCGCTTGATAAGTCTCATTCCGGAGAATGGCAAATCGAGGTCTATGACAAGAATTTCAAGGCCATTGGGTCAATCAGTGCCCTTGGTAAGTTTTTTGCGGATGGCGCCTGGGATGACAGATGCAAGCAGAAAGGCTTTGGGTAGCTTTGCGCCTGGGAGGATTAGTGCCTCGACTTGTCTCAAGGTCGAAATGGCCAACCGTGTTCGTCTTGAATTGTGCCTCACGAATTGCAAAACAGCCAGAATTCGCTTGAAAGCCAATTTGTTGTTGATTGGAGGACTCCTTGGAAAATGACTTCCAGTTAACATTACTGCCTTCAGCTGAACCAGTAATGAGGTCGAGGACGTTTCTTTTGACTGGTCCTTTCATTTTCGGGGAATACGTTCAGCCAGTCGTAAAAGATGTGCTCTGGGCCATACTCGAACATAATGTCGAAAAGTGGGTGTTTATTACATCCGACGCAAGTGATGAAACTGACTTCTCCATTGCGGAAGGCCTTCTGGAGGAGTCTGCTATTGAGTTTTATAGGTTTTTTAGACGACGTGGCATTGGCTACAGAAAGGCGTTTTGGCCTCAGAGGGTTGAGTTTTTTGCGAGAATCAAAAGCGTGGCCGATTTCGAGCCAATATTAACAATTTGGGGAGGAAGAACGGCCCTTCCTGAGCCTACCATCATTTATTACGGGTTGCACCATCCGGTAAAGCGCAGATGGTTCGGTAAGCCAGATAGAATTCGTGAGCACCTTGATGATGAACATATTGTACTCATTGAGGATCAGCCAGAAGCGAATAGGAATAAATACTTGATCCATGTTGATAAGACGGTAGACCTGGAAGGGCTTTCGGCAACAATAAGGTCTGTTTGCGCACGACGCGGGGTCAATGTGGTTATTGCCCAGGGGGATGGCATCATCAAGTAGGATTCACGATCGATCGAGTTCATCTTGCGAATGCGAGTCGTATTGGTCGACCTATATCCTCTAATCGCTAGAGGCCGCACTCTCAAGGAGGGTTACAGCTGCTTTGCAATCCCGGAATGTCTCAAACGCCTCCAGCTTGGCGGCGTCTACAAGCGCGCAAACGCCGCGTACGACGTCCCTTCCCTACCCGAACAGCTCCAGGTACGGCTCCGCCCACTCGAACGCCTTCGCGGCGAGGTAGAGCACCGCGGTCGTCTTGATTACCTTGCCCACGCCCAGGGACACGAGGAACCGCCACACCGGGTAACGCGTTGCGCCGGCTATGATGCCGGCAACGTCGATGGGGATGATCGGGATTACCCCGGCGCTGAAGAGGAAGCCGCCGCCGAACCGCTCCATCCAGATCTCCATCACGCGGTACACGCGGCTCTTCTCCAAAGAATCGTGCCCCTGCATCCCCAGCCAGTAGCCCGTCAGCTCCCCGAAGGTGCCGCCGATGCCCGCCGCAAGCCCCAGGTAGAACCAGTTCAGGTCCCGCGCCATGACGATGATCGCGCCGAAGCCCGGGCCGGGCAGGATCACGGATGCCGAGCTGAACGCGTTCACAAAGAACGCGGCTGCGTAACCCAGAGGCCCAATATCGTTCAGCAAAGGCAAGAGGAAGAATGTAACGAGCACCAGCGCCGTCGTCGCAATCAGAAAAAGGAAGATCTTTACCCACGGGTTGATGTTTGAACCGTACGTGACGAGGCGGAAGAGAGGCCTGGCCTGGTACTTCAAATCAGCCATTGCCTCCGCCGCCGTGAAGTCCCTTCGCCCTCGTTATCATCAGCCAGGCAGGGAACGCGCACACAGCGCCGACTATGATCAGGCCCGCGGAATAGTTGATCACCACGTCCGCCGCCTCCGCCGCTACCGTCGATATCACGTCCATCACCAGGCTGCAGCCAGAGCCGCCGCACCAGATTGCGTCCCAGAAGCCCAGGTCCATTGCCTGGACAATGCCCCCAACAAGGTAGACCGCCCCCACCGCGATCAGCGCCACCCCCGCCCACAAGAGCCCGTGCCAGAGGTAAGGCCTGAACAGCGCCAGGATCCCCACCGCCGCGGCCAGGCAAAGCACCAGCGCCAGCGCACTCCCATAGTCCACCAGCAGCTTTACCCACAACCTGGCGGACCGCGCGTCCCGCTTCGCCTTGTTCGGCGCGCCGATCTGCTCCGCCACCCACCCCAGCAGGTCCAGCCGCTCCTCACCGTCCAGCACGTTCCGCAGCTCGCTCACCACACCGTCGATGCGAGGGTCCGCCACCGCCTTCGCCGCCGCCTTCACCCCGCCTCTCACGTCCCCTGACCTTATCGCCGCCGCCGCCTGGTCCCTGCTGGCCTGCAGCGCCTCCAGCGTCTTCGTAGACGCCCCTCCATATGAGGCAAAGTCATCTATCCTCTGGTGGTAAATTTGCGCAGCCTCTTCGGGCGAGAGGCCTTCGAGCGAGGGTATGCGGTCGGGAATGATGCCGGATGCAGTGGATGTCAGGAACGTGCCGATTTCGGCGGCGAACTCGGCCTGGGAGTCGACTCTCACAAGCTCGGCGGCATCGATGCGGCGGTCAATGAGGGCGAATACTGCAGGTTTGATGAGGGACATCGGCGTCTTCAGGTCCAGCGATACTTCCGGCGTCCCCTGGCCGTCCTTCAGGTACACCAGGACCGCGTTGATAACGCTCTCCGTCTCCTGCCGAACGTAGTCCGGGGGCATGATCTGCCGGAGCATCTGCCGCTTCTCTTCGTCGGACATCTGGTACGCAACGTCTATGCTTCGCGCCAGCGCAAAGTCGTCGCTTATCAGCACCTGCTCATACATCCGGTTGTACGCGTCGTGCCGGTCCAGAGCCGCGTATATTGTCTGCGGCGACTCCATGGTCTCGTTAAAGACCGCCGCCCACAGGCAGTACCCGTACCCGGCCAGCACGACGACCCCGAGGAAGAAGGCGCCGAGGGCCTTGAAGAATGTAAGTCCTGAGTTCATCGCGGTAGTGCCCCTGGGGTGGATGGCGGCCTCCTAAAGTCTATCCGCAGCGCGCGCGGCCTGCAAGAACGCCACGCTCGGTATGATATCGTATGCTGTCGCGAGTCCCACTTCCGCGGAGGCAGGTCAAATGCAGGTCAGGATACTTGGGTCACACAACGGCCAGACAAGGGATACCCGGTTCGCGGGCTACCTGGTGGACGGAGTTCTGGCGCTGGACGCCGGCACCCTGACCCGCGCCCTCACCGCGGACGAGCTTCGCAGGATCAAGGCGGTCCTGCTTTCCCATCGCCATTACGACCACTGCATAGACCTCTGGCCCCTGGCGGTCAACGCGCGCAGGAGCGGCACGACCATCGACGTGTTCGGCATCCCGGATACTATGGAGTTCGTGGCCTGGAGCCTGATAGACTCACGCAACACAGGGGACTTCACAAAGACCCCATCGCCTCAGAACCCGGTCCTGCGCCACCACCGCATCGAGACGATGAAGCAGTTCCCCGTGCTTGACTACAAGGTCACCGCCATGACAGTCCCGCATGGCGTCCCCGGCGTGGGGTACTCCATATCCGACGGAAAGACCGAGCTCTTCTATACCGGAGACACTGGGGAAGGCATGGGCGCATTCTGGAAGTACGCCGCCCCCCAGGCGCTGCTGACGGAAGTGACATACGACGATGCGAATGCGGATAAGGCCGCCGCCTCCGGCCACATCACCCCCCGGATGCTCGGCGAGTCCATGGCGCAATTCAAGGAGTTGAGGGGGTTCTACCCCCCGCATCTTCGTCACGCACATCTACCCTGAATGCGAAGGAGATGTCCGGAGGGACCTCAAGGCCCTCGCGGGCCGGATGGGGCTGGACATCTCCGTGCCGGGCCACGACTCGGCGGTTGAGATCTAGGCACGTTCCCACTCGGTCGAAAGGACACCAATGGCGAGAAGAACCGCGTTTATCTACGACGACTCAATGGCGGACCACGTCCTCAGCGAAGACCATCCCATGAAGCCGGTCCGCCTCCGCTATACCTTCGACCTCGCAGGCCAGTATGGCCTGCTGGAGACGCCCCGCTCGACTCTTGTGGCGTCCCGCATGGCCACAGTCGATGAGATCACGCGATTCCACACGCCGGACTACGTCGCCGCCGTCCGCGCCATCAGCAACGGCGACTCCTCCGTCAACCAGCGCCGCTACAACTTCGCGCCCGGCGACAACCCGCCTTTTCGAGGAATGTACGAGGCATCGCTCCTCTCCACCGGCGGCTCCGTCCGGGGCGTGGATCTGCTGCTGGATGAGGGGCACGATGCGGTACTTAACATCTCCGGCGGCCTTCACCACGCAATGCCGTCCTACGTGTACGGGTTCTGCGTGTTCAACGACCCCGTAATCGCCATCAAAGAGCTCGTACGCCGGGGTCTAAAAGTTGCGTACGTAGACATTGACTGCCACCACGGTGACGGAGTGCAGCACGCCTTCTACGACACCGACCGGGTACTTACGATCTCGCTCCACGAGTCCGGCCAGTACATATTCCCCGGCACCGGCTACCCGCAGGAGCTCGGCGCCGGCAAGGGCCGCGGCTACTCGGTCAACCTGCCCCTCTACCCCTACACCAGCGACGAAGTGTACTACTGGGCCTTCATGGAGACAGTCCCCCCCTTGTTACAGGCGTTCCGGCCGGACGTGCTCGTGAGCCAGCTCGGCATCGACTCGCACTACAACGACCCCATAACGCACCTTTCGCTCACAGTCCAGGGCTTCGGGCGGGTGGTTTCGGAGATGGGATCGTTCGCGCCGAAGTGGCTCGCGCTAGGTGGGGGCGGGTACGATCTGCAGGCGGTGGCCCGCGCGTGGACGCTGGCCTACGCGATCATGGCTGAGGAAGAGGTGTCTGACGAGCTGCCCATGCCCTACCGCCACGCACACGGCGTGCAGACCCTCACGGACCACGAGGACATCTCCCACCTGGAAAAGGTCCAGCCGGACGCCCGCACCTTCGCCCAGAGCAGCGTCCAGGCCGTCCAGCGCCTGATATTCCCGTTGCACGGGATAAGGTCTTAGTAGAGGGCCACGGAGACGGCGATTGCCATGAACGCAACAGGGGACCCGGTCACTCGGGTCCCCTGGTATTATCCTGTGGTTACGTGGCCGCCCGCTCCCCTACACCTCGCGGAACTCGCCTTCTACGGTGTTGTCGCCGTCCTTCTTTCCGGCGTCGCTGGGGCCGCCCTGCTGGCCGCCTGTGGGGTCCGCGCCGGGCTGGCTATAGACGGCCTGGCCCACCTTCTGCATAGCGGCCGATAGCTCGGTCATCGTCGAGCGTATCTTCGAAGCGTCGTTCGCCTTGATGGCGTCGCGCACTTCGGTGACCTTCTTCTCGATCTCGGACTTCAGGTCCGCCGGCACCTTGTCGCCGTTATCGCGGAGGAGCTTCTCGGCCGAGTAGGCCGCGTTCTCCGCCTGGTTGCGGATCTCGATCTCCTCCTTCGTCTTCCGGTCCTCGTCCGCGTGGGACTGCGCGTCGCGAACCAGCTTGTCGATCTCGTCCTTGCTCAGGCCGGAGCTGGCCGTGATGGTGATCTTCTGCTCGCGGCCGGTGCCCTTGTCCTTCGCGGACACCTTCAGGATGCCATTCGCATCGATGTCGAACGTGACCTCGATCTGCGGCACGCCGCGTGGCGCAGGCAGGATGCCGTCAAGCGTGAAGCGGCCGATCGTCTTGTTCTCCCCCGCCATCGTGCGCTCGCCCTGCACGACATGGACCCCCACGCTCGGCTGGCCGTCGGAGGCCGTCGTAAACGTCTCGGTCTTGGCCGTGGGGATAGTTGTGTTCCTGGGGATCAGCGCCGTGCTGATGCCGCCCAGAGTCTCAAGGCCCAGAGTCAGCGGAGTCACGTCCAGCAGCAGCAGGTCCTGCACCTCGCCCTTCAGGACGCCCGCCTGAATGGCCGCGCCGACCGCCACCACCTCATCCGGGTTCACACCCTTGTGGGGCTCCTTCCCGAACAGGTCCACGACGGCCTTCTGCACGGCAGGCATGCGCGTCATGCCGCCGACGAGGATGACCTCGTTGATGTCCTTGGCCGTCACGCCGGCGTCCTTGAGCGCCTGCTGGGAGGGGCCGACGGACTTCTGGATAAGGTCGCCCACGAGCTGCTCCAGCTTGGCCCTGGTGAGCGCCATAACCAAGTGCTTGGGGCCTGAGGCGTCCGCGGTGATGAACGGCAGGTTGATCTCGGTCTGCATCGTCGTCGAAAGCTCGATCTTGGCCTTCTCCGCAGACTCGCGCAGGCGCTGGAGGGCCATGCGGTCCTTTTTCAGGTCTATGCCCTGGTCCTTCCTGAACTCATCGGTGATCCAGTCCATGATCCGCTGGTCGAAGTCGTCGCCGCCCAGGTGCGTGTCGCCGTTGGTGGCCAGCACCTCGAACACGCCTTCGCCGATGCGGAGGACCGTGATGTCGAACGTGCCGCCGCCCAGGTCGTAGACCGCGATCGTCTCTTCCTTTTTCTTGTCCAGGCCGTAGGCCAGCGCAGCGGCCGTGGGCTCGTTGATGATGCGGAGCACCTCGAGGCCCGCGATTCGGCCGGCGTCCTTGGTGGCGTTGCGCTGGCTGTCATTGAAGTACGCGGGCACGGTGATTACGGCCTGCGTTATCTTCTCCCCCAGCTTTGCCTCCGCGTCCTGCTTCAGCTTCTGAAGGATCATCGCGGAGACCTCGGGCGGGGCGTAAGTCTTGTCGCCCATGCGGACGTAGGCGTCGCCGTTGGAGTGGCGCTCCACCTTGAACGGCACAAGCTTCATATCCCGCTGGACGCTGTCGTCCTCGTGCTTGCGGCCCATAAAGCGCTTGATCGAGAAGATCGTGTTCTCCGGGTTCGTGATCGCCTGGCGTTTGGCGGCCTGGCCGACGTATCGCTCTCCGGTCTTGGGGTTGATGGCGACTACCGACGGGGTGGTGCGCGCGCCCTCCGCGTTCTCGATCACGCGCGGCTCGCCGGCTTCGATTATGGCCATGCACGAGTTTGTCGTGCCTAGATCTATGCCCAGTACTTTAGCCATTTAACTTCTCTCCTCCTGATTCGTTGCGGGCTTCGACTGTTGCTCGGGCTTTTTGGCGACGATTACCTGGGCCGCCCGCAGGACCTGGTTATTGTACTTGTATCCGGGCCGGACCACCTCAAGGACTGTGTCCTCCTGGGCGTCCGGCGACTCCATGTAGTGCACCGCCTCGGACTCCCAGGGGTCGAACTTCTTTCCTTTTGCATCTATGCGCTTGACGCCCTCCGAATCCAGGAGGTTCATCAAGTTGCGATGGACGAGCTGGAGCCCTTCGACCCAGCCCGGCGCAGAGGCGCCGGAAGGGACCATGGAGATTGCGCGCTCCAGGTCGTCCGCTACGGGGAGCACCTTGAGGA
Source organism: SAR202 cluster bacterium (assembly GCA_016872355.1). Classification (NCBI taxonomy): domain Bacteria; kingdom Bacillati; phylum Chloroflexota; class Dehalococcoidia; species SAR202 cluster bacterium. Next base: position 27,413 of record VGZY01000032.1, read on the forward strand.
GAAGGCGCTTGTTGCCCGCCTTCATGACCTCGGACTTCTCCTCCTCGGCGCGCTTTCGGTAGTTGATCAGGTCGGCCTGCGCGCGCTGGGCGATGGACCTGAACTGGTCCTTCTCCCGCAGCGCCTCTTCCATCTGCGCCTTCAATTGAGTATCTTGCTCACCCTGGGCGGCCTGGCCCTCCATCTCGTCGGGCCTGGGCTCTCCGGGCGACTGGCCCTCGCCACTATACACTTCGTAACCTCCGGCAGAGTTCTCTGTATCTATGTTAAGTCCGGCGCGGCCCGAAAGGGCGGCCGGATCTGCTATTCGCGCTCCGGTCGGCCCACGCGGTGGGCATGCAGGAGCTCAAATAGCTCCGCGAGCCCCTGGCTGATGAACGGCCGCAGGCGCTTGTCGTCCACGCTGGGGACTACCTCCTGCAGGCGGACCAGGTGGTTGAACACGTCCAGCACCATTTGCACCCCGGCCAGGTTCAGCCCCAGCTCGTTCACAAGGTGCTTTATCAGCCGTAGCCGCGCGATGTCCACATCCGAGTAGAGGCGGAGCATCCCGACTGTCCTGGACGGCGACACGAGCCCCGCACGCTCGTACTTCCGCAGCGTTTGGGGGTGCATCTCCAGGATGCGCGCCGCCACGCTGATGATGTAAACCCCCTCCATCTCTTCGGGACTCATCTGCTCCCCGGACGGAGTGGCCTCTCCCCTGTCCTTATCGTCGCGTCCGAATCTCGTTTCAGGCCTCTCTTGCATCTTGAAAAAATTGCCCTCCAAGCGCACTAACCCCTTGATGAGCAACACGTTTTAATTGCTATAGCCATTGCTTGAGTCCTAGAAGGACTCTCCGCAAAGTCCATGATTCCAGTGTATGACTTGATACGCGGCGTGTCAACTCACTTGTGGCGAAGTGGTTATCCTCTCTTGAGGCCAGCGCCAGGAAGCTGGAACCTTTTGAAGAGAAAAGGCGTCTAACTATTTGTAACGGGATTCACCCACTTTGAAAGGTTCAAGGCCGTAAACCAACAGCGGCGATTCAAAGGATGTGGACACCACCCCAAGGGGGACAGATTAAGGAGGTGTCTATGTTGATCTACAAGGCCTGCCCGCGGTGTAGCGGGGACATGACGACGAATGGCGATATCTACGGAGATTACAAGGAGTGCCTGCAGTGTGGGCTCATGCAGGACATCGAGAAGAAGCGCTACACCTTTTCAGCAGAGCTGGTGAGGTCGCGCCGGAAGAGGTCCGCAAGAGAAGCTAAGGTCGCCAAAGTTGCGTAAGGGGGCGCAGCTTCGGCATTGATAAAATACTCTCTCCTCCTCCCCCCTGAAGGTGCGGGTCGCCAATCGGTACTGGCGGCCCGCACTGGTTTTTCTATCCGAACCGCTCTTCGTTGATCGGGTCGCCGTTCATGTGGTAGCCGCGGACTTCCCAGAATCCCGGGCGGTCCTTCGCCATGAGCTCAATACCGTTCACCCACTTGGCGCTCTTCCAGGCGTAGCGCTTGGGCACCACCAGCCGCAAGGGGCCGCCGTGCTCTGTGGATAGCGGCTCGCCGTCGTGGTTCCACGCGAACAGTACATCGTCGTCCATCAGAACCTGGAGCGACTGGTTTGTAGTGTACCCGCCGTAGCAGTGGGCCATCACGTACTTCGCCTCGGGCTTCGGCCCGGCCAGCTTCATGAGCTCGCTGAAGGCGATTCCCTCCCAGGTATTCTCCAGCCGGCTCCACTGCGTCACGCAATGGAACTCGGAGTCGATGGTCACCTTCGGGAGGGCCGTGAACTGCTCCCAGTTAAGCTCGAACTGGTTGTCCACAAGGCCGAAGACGCGGAACTTCCACGTCTTGAGGTCGATCTTCGGGACTGAGCCGAAGGTGAGCACGGGGAACTTATCCGTGATGTACTGGCCCGGAGGGGCCACACGCCCTTCGGCGTCAGGCTTCACCTTCTTTGTGCCGGTGAGCTTCTTGAACAGCATCGTAGTCCGCTCCTTTCACAAGGCCCTCGCAGCCGCTACGCCCTATTCTACGCTACGTTAGATACGGGGTGGGCCGCCAGAGATTCTCCGGCACTCTTATTCTGCGAGCGCCTTCAGCACTTCTATTGTCATGGCGGTGGAGGAGGGCGACATCAGGTATAGCCCCGGCCAGCCGTTGGCGCGTACCCACTGTGCGTGTTCAATGGCGATATCGCGTCCCACCTTCGCCTGGTCCTCCGGCTGCTGAAACGCGGCCAGGCGGTCGTAGACGGCCTGGGGGATAACAACGCCCGGGGTCTCGCCCACCCGCCGCGCCTGCTCCAGGCTGGTCAGCACCATAACGCCGACGAGGATGGGGACCTGGCGACGGAACGGCTCCATCGCCGCCAGCGGCTCGTGGCGGAAGGCAGGCTGCGTCATGATGTAGTCCGCGCCGGCGTCGATCTTCGCCCGGAGGCGGCCCAACTCCCGCTCCCCGTCCAGCGCCTCAGGCTCGAAGCCGCTACCCACCGTGAACGCGGTGCCGTCCCTCACCTGTCCGCCGCGGCGGACATCATCTCCCGCGGGGCCGGGAGAGGTGCGGATTGGGTTGAGCGGCCTCCCGCCGAAGTCCAGGCCAGCGTTCAGGTACTGCTGCGCCAGCCTCACCATCTCCACCGAGTCCAGGTCGAAGACTGCCGTGGAGCGGGGGTAACCGGGCGACATATTGGGAGGGTCGCCGGTGACGAACAGGATATTCCGGATGCCCATATGGTGGTAGCCGACCAGGCGGCCCTGGATGCCCATGGTATTCAGGTCGCGCCCCGTGAAGTGCGCAATCATCTCGATGCCCGCCGCGGCATCGCCGAGGCCACGCCTGGCGAGCGAGATGAAGTCGCCCGGCGGCATGAGCGGTATCCCGCGCGAGCCGTCGGTTATATCCACCGCTTCCGCGAGCCCGGAGGCGGCGAGCGCGGCGATGGCGTCGATCCTGGACTTGACAACCTTCTCGCCCGTCCCGCGCGGCGGCAGCATCTCGAAGCTGACTGCAAATTTGCCCTCTTTGAGCTTGCGGGAGAAGGGGCCGTTGAGGTGTTTGGCGTGGGTGGAGGTAGCGATGGGCGGTCGATCCTGAGCAGCCAGCCCTCACCCTACGGTCAAGGCCCCGTAGGCCTCTCCCCGAGGAGACCTTTGCATAACCCGGGGTAGAGGCGATAATCATACCTGTGCGAGGAAAATATAGCAAAATGGAGTGAGCCATGCACCGCAATATGGGAAACCCGTCCATGATCGAAGCGTTCCTTCCCGAGCAGGTTGGGCGTAACGAGCGATTGGAGAGGATAGCCCAAGTTGTGGACTGGGAA
>VGZY01000033.1 GCA_016872355.1 SAR202 cluster bacterium
CAAGACTTGCTTTTGAGACATCGATACCGATAAATGTACTCTGACTGGCCATGATGTCCCTTTCTGTCCCTACCTTGCGGAAGCGAGCTGTCACTAATGACGCTCAGGCAACTGTTCGGGATCTGTAAGGTGATTTGCGCGGCGGCCTCGCTGAAGGACGGTCTCGACAATGTCGGACCAAGGCCTGATCGGCCTGCCGCGCTATCTCACATTTTATACATCAGCCAGTCTCTTTTTATCTTACAAGGCCGTTAGACCGAGATTCGCATGCTCGGAAATCGAATTAGTTGGTGCAGGTGCCACGGTAGGATTGCCCCTACGAGGAACGAAGACACCCGCGTCCCCACCCCTGGGCGGCCAGGTGGAGCCGCCCGTACGAAAACAAAAAGCCCGCCACACCACCCTTCCCTTACTGCCCCCCATACACCGGCACGGTGCCCACAGGCTCCCAGTCCGGGAAGGTGTCTATATCCGGGGCTGTTGTCAGACGCGTCGCCTGCGCGTTCGCGCGGTTGACAACAAAGATGTCCCAGTCGCCGTCTTCCGTCTGCTCGGCGTACGTCAGCATCTTGCTGTCCGGTGACCAAGTCGGCCGGTCCTGGGGCGCCGTACTGCCCTCAAAGACGTTGCGGAACCGGAAGCCGTCTATCTGGCTGACGTAGACCGCCCGAACGGCGGAGTTCCGCTCGATATGGTTGGAGATCATCGCGATGGTCTGCCCGTCCGGCGACCACGAAAGCGCGCCCACGTAGAAGCCGTCGAAGAAGCGCGCCTTGTCCACAATGGTCGAACCGCTCTTGGAGTCCGTTGTCATTATGTTCACGTTGCGGTCCCACATGTAGGCGAGCTTCGTGGAGTCAGGCGCCCACGTGGGGAAGCGGGAGTTCTTGAGGACCATCGAGTAATTGACCGGCTGCGTGCCGTCCGCGTTCATGATCCAGACATGCGTCTCCCCGCTCCTGTCGGAAACAAAGGCGATGCACCTTCCGTTGGGCGACCATTCTGGGGAGTAGTCCTGGTAGCCGTTGCTCGTGATCCGCGTCTGGCCCGTGCCGTCCGAGTTCATCGTGTAAATCTCGCGATTGCCGTCGCGCTCAGAATAGAAGGCGATCCTCTTCCCGTCCGGCGACCAGGAAGGGTAACTGTCGAACGCGGGGTTGCTCGTCAGGTTGCGCTGGTCCGTCCCGTCGGCGTTCATGACGTATATCTCCCAGTTGCCGTCGCGCTTGGACGCGAACGCGATCCGAGACATGCGCGCGGCGTCTTCCGGCGCGGGAGTGGGCACGGTGCGGACCGCAGCGGCGCCGGCTGTGCAGTCGGATGCGGCAGGCGTGGGCTGCGACGCAGGGTTGCCGCCTTGGCAAGCGAGCGCGGCCAGCACAAGAGCGCCGATGGCCATAACAGGCAGAATCCGCGGCACAACTCTAACCCTCCCGGGGCCCATTTACGGCGTAACCGCGGGCGGCGGATTAATCAGGTCCTGTTCGCGCTTGAGATACTCGGCAACCTGAGGCGCCTCCAGTATATACACATATGGCAGGTCCGCGTTCTTGACGTAGTACGCCCCGTGCTCCTTTTCGAGGAACTGCAGTACCGACGACGGTTGCGACGAGCCTTCGCGGGTGATGATCGCCATCTGGATGTCCGAGATCGAAAAATCGAGCCGGCTGATCTCATCCTGCGTAGGGAAATCGTCAGCCACCACCATTTCGGCCTTCCGGAGCAAGTCAAGGACAGACTGGGGGTCCGCCACCTGTGTGCCGGACTCGCTAGTTACAACCCAGGTGGAGTTGACGATGTGCAGGGAGAACTGGCCATCCGGGTAGACGTAGGTGATCGCCTGAATCTCGTCCCTCGGCGCCTCCGCGGCGATAGGATGGACCCAGTATTTGAACCGCGTGTCGAATCGCTCCGGGAACTCGCAGAAAACCCCGTAAGTCTCGTCCTGGTCAGGGTAGCGCAGGTAGCAGAGGCGCGCCCAGACCGTCCACGGCGTGATCAGCTTCTCTCCAATCGGGGCGAGCTGCTTGTCGCCGATAAGGAACTCGTGGATGAGCTTGTCGCCGCTCCAGAATTGCACAACAGTAGTGTTGCGAACGTCCACGCCCATCGCAGCGTGGTTCTCTGGGTTGACCGAGATCAGTTCCGCGTCCTTGAGTACTTCGGCGGTCTCCCACATCTCGTTCAGCTTGAGCAGCACAACCGGGTACTCGCGGACCCACCAGCGGCCGTCACGCTTGACGATGATTGCCTCTTGCTCGCTGTCGCGCATCACAACCTTGTCGATCGTCTCTTCGCTGAGCGGCTGGACGCCCTCTATCTTTGGCGCAGACGTCTCCGCGGAGACGAAGCGCGCCACGAGAGCGGCCACGGTAATGGCCGCGAGCAATGCCATGACGATGACTACCTGTTTACTTCCCACGCACGTAGACCTTCCTCATGGTATTTCGGCGCGCGATGAACCTTATAACGCCGACAAGGATGAACAGCGCCGGTACTCCGAGCACGTTGGCGTACTGGACGATGTTCCGGTGCATGTTCGAATCGAAGATAAGCTGGCGGAATGTGACGCCCTTGCCGCGGATGGCAGCAAGCCGGTCCTGCTGCATCAGCCAGTCCACCCAGTTCTGGCCCAGGAGCACATGGTCAGGGTAGCGCTGCGTCGCGTTGTAGCTGATGAACTCGGAGTCGGCCGCCACAATCATCCTGAATGTCTTCTCCTGGTCCCTCGTGCAGGTTTCCTGGAACGGCGGGCAGCGCGTGCCCGTTACGGCCACGGCCACGGTCCGCGCGCCGAGCTGGTCAGGGCGTACCTGGGAAAAGACCGGGGAGCGCTGGGTTACGTTCTGGTACTCCGTGTCCAGCCCTCCCATCTCCGATGTCTGAAGCAAAGGAATAACCGTGATATCGGAATTCGGGACTGTAGGCTGGGTCACCGTTATTGAGCTCGACCAGGGTATAGTAGCCGACTCCACGCCGCCGTTGATGCGGGAGTCCAGGGACTGCACCTTCAGCCAGTACGGGTATGGCAGCGGTATCGTCCCGCCCGTTCCCGTTGGGAAGTTCAATGTCTCATTGGCCCTGAGGTCAAACACCACGTCGTACCCCAGGTTGACCCCGTAGCTCTTGAGCCAGTCTTCAAAGCCGGTGACGTTCTCGTCTCCAACCAGTATTCCGCTCTCCGCGCTCAACCTGACCGGGTCAAGAAGGAGCAGTACCTTGCCTCCGTCGGCCAGGTAGCGGTCGATCTCGTTGAACATCTCGGGGAAAACAGTCTGGTTTGGTCCCGGCACAACCACCATGTCATAGCCCCGGGAGTTCGGGTCCAGGTAACCGTCCGTGAAGTAGTCGAACTCCTCGACGTAGTAATCGCGCTCCAGTGAGTTGCGCCAGTTATGCAGCTCCGCGTCGCGCCTCATCTCGTTATGGCCGTACATCATGCCCAGCGTCTTGGGCTCCTTCTGGGCCATGCGATAGATGCTGGAGGCCATCTTGTACTCAAGCTGGTCCATCGATTCGATGAACGGGATATTCTCCTGCTTGTTGGCATAGGTCATGCCCAGGCCAAGGTAGCCTAGCTTGATCTGGTACTCGCCCTGGCTCTCTATGCTGAACTGAACAGCCTTAACAAAGCTCTGTTCCGCCTCATCCGCATCCTCATCGTTCACGTCAGGATAGTACCTGACCACCCTCGCCTTACCGTCGGAGCGGGCCGCGAAGTCGTTGAGAAAGTCGTTAACGTCGCGCGTCAGGAGTGCGACCTGAACGGGCGGCTCCTTCGACTGGAAGAGCTTGATGGTGACAATATCGTCCAGGTCCGATAGAAGGTCGGCGGTCGCGTCGTTGAGCGTGTAGATCTTTCGCTCCGTCAGGTCCCACCTGCCCTGTATGGAGCTACCGAACCACCCGATCAGCAAGCTGATCATTACCAGCGCCGCCGTGCCTATCTGCAGGTTGCGATAGAGCGGTGACTTGTGGGAGACGTTCTTGCCACGGATCGTAAGGAACGTCGCGCTCATAAAGGTGGAGACAATCGAAACGAAGTACAGGACGTCCCTGAGGTCCAGGACTCCGCGGGCGATCAGCTCGAAATGCGGCAGGGGGCTGAGCCCCTGGATGAGAACGGCCACCTGGGAAGGAAGGGCCAGCGTAACGAGCGGTAGGCCCATAACCATGAGCACCGTGATGATGCCGATCGCCAGGATGAAGGAAACTATCTGGTTTCGGGTCAAAGAAGACGTAAACAGGCCAATGGACACGAATGCGGCGGTCAAAAAGATGGAGCCGATGTACTGCGCCGCGACGGCGCCCATGTCCAGGTCGCCGGCGGTCTGGAGAGCAACCGGAATGCCTATGGTAAAAAGTATGCCGACGCCGACAAAAATCAGGCCGGTCAGGAATTTACTGAGCAGGATGACCCAGCTCTTGACAGGCTGCGTGACAAGTATCTCGAGTGTCCCGTCACGCTGCTCCTCTGCTATGAGGCGCATTGTAGCGGCGGGCACAAACACCGCCAGTATCCACGGGAGAATGCCGAAGAGCGCGCGCATTGACGCCTCTTCGCTTATGAACGCCTGCCTGAAGAACAGGAAGGAGGATACTCCGATGAAGACTACCAGCAATATGTAGCCCGTCGGCTGGTCGAAGTAGCCTTTAAGATCTTTTCGAACGAGAGTAAGGAGAGAACGCATTGGGAGCTACGCCTCTTTAGTTTCTGGAGTTGCTGCCGGCCGTTCGGAGGGGGCGTCGTCGGCGGTCAGCTTGTGGAATAGGTCGTCAAGGCGCGTAGCCTCTTCGTGGAGGTCCCACAGGACCCAGTCTCTGCCCTTTGCCAGCTTGAATATCTCCGGCCGAGGATCGCCTTCACCCGCAATCGAGAGGCGGAACCGCTGCCTGGCCCCAACCGGGGAGAGCCGCTCCACCCCACTGATGGCGGGAATCCCGGCAAGCGCCACCTCCACGTCCGCGCCCTCAACCTCCATTTCCACGTACCTGTTCCCGTGCGCCTGCTTCCGCAGCTCCTCCACCGTGCCCTGAGCCACAATCTTGCCCCTGCGGATGATCAGCAGCCGGTCGCATACCTGCTGGACCTCCTGGAGCACGTGCGTGCTCAGCATAACGGTCCGGCCGTACTTCGTGCCCAGCGTGCGGATAAGCTCGCGAATGGGGACGCGCTGGTTGGGGTCCAGGCCCTCAGTGGGCTCGTCCATTATCAGGATTTCCGGCTGGTGGAGGATGGCCTGGGCGAGCCCGGAGCGCTGCTTGTATCCCTTGGAGCACTGGCTGAGCGGATTGTAAAAGACTTCCTGAATGCCCGTCTCCTCAACTGCCCTGGCGATGCCCTCGCGCTTCTGCGCCGGGCTAAGGCCCCTGAGGTCTGCTACGAAACTCAGGTACTCGCTTACCAGGAGGTCGCCGTAGATCGGGTTATTCTCGGGAAGGTACCCGATCATTTTTCGCGTTTCAACGTCGTGCGCCTGGTTGTCTATGCCGTTCACGAGGACGCGGCCCTTGTCTGGCGTGTAGTACGACGTTATAAGTCGCATCGTGGTGCTCTTGCCGGAGCCGTTCGGGCCGAGGAAGCCGACAATCTCGCCCTTTTTCACATCGAATGAGACGTTATTGACGGCGACAGTGAAGCCGAATTGCTTTGTGACACCGTCAACCTGAATCGCGTAGGGATCGGCAGGTGGAGATGCAGGTGAAGGTTGGACCGTCTGGTTATCGCTGGTTGTTACCATCTATCACTCTTCAATCTGAGTACTCTGAAGGCTACTACGCTTGGGACGGGCGCGCAGATTCAGACTGTCGGGATTGTAGGGTAAAACGTACCGGTTTTGGCACGGTTAGTTTACGCCTTGACGTTCCGAGTAGAGAAAGATATCACACACGGGGCAAGAGGCGCAAAAAACAGCCCGTCCGTGTACCATTTCGACAGGGCCGGGCTTGTGATTGCGGCGCCAGGGACTACTTCCGGTGGCCGTTGCCGGCCGCCTGCTTTTGAAGGACCCTCACGATAACCGGCGGACTCATGGGGAGCTCCGTCATGCGGACGCCGATAGCGTGAGATACCGCGTTCGCGACGGCCGCCAGGGGCGGGATAATATTTGCCTCGCCTACGCCGCGCACGCCGAACGGGTGGTTCGGGTTGTAGACCTCGATGATCACCGCGTCGATCATCGGCAGGTCAAGGGTCGTAGGCATACGGTAGTCGAGCAGCGTGGGGTTCATGAGCCGTCCGTCCGGGGCGTATACGTACTCCTCGTTCAGCGCCCAGCCGATCCCCTGCACTGCTCCGCCCTGTATCTGCCCCTCGACATAGCTTGGGTGAATGGCGACGCCGGCGTCCTGGAAGGCCGTGCACCGTAGCACCTGCGTCTTCCCGGTCTCCGGGTCCACGTGCACGTCCGCGATTACCGCCGCGAAAGACCGGCCGGCGCCGGTAGAGGCGACGTTCGCCCTGCCGACGATCGGCCCACCCGTCTTGGCGTACATCGCCGCCATCTGCTTGAACGTCATCCTGTGGGCCGGGTTGAGCTTGCTCTGCAGAACGCCGTCCGCGTACGCCACGTTGTCCGGCGTCGTCTCCCACAACTTGGCCGCGCGCTGCACCATCTGGCCCTTGATGTCGTTGCCGGCGTGGAATGCGGCCACGCCCTGCTTGAAGGCGACGCTGCTGCCGCCTGTGTTGGACGTGAACCCGACGGTGTCCGTGTCTCCGACCGATGGCATGATCTCCTCGACCGGTAGGCCTAGCACCTCGGCGAGCTGCTGCGCCGCGGCCGTGCGAGTGCCCCCGATGTCCGCAGAGCCCTCAACAAGGCTTACCTTGCCGTTCGGTAGCACGTTCACGATGGCGCAGGCGGCGCCGCCGGCGTTACCCCAGGAGCCGATAGCGACGCCCCTCCCGACGTTCTTGCCGAGTGGCGCGCTGTAGTGCGGGTGGCTCTTAACGGCGTTCATGGTCTCGATATTGCCGATTCGCGGGTGGGCGACGCCGCTGACCATGCGCGTGCCCTCCTTCGCCGCGTTCTTGAGGCGGAATTCCATCGGGTCCATGCCGAGCTTTTCCGCAAGCTCGTCGATCACGCACTCGCCGGCATAGGAGCCGTGGGGCGCGCCCGGCGCGCGGTACGCGGCCGTGCTCGGCTTGTTGTTCACAATCTCGCAGCTCTCCAGCTTGATGTTCGGCAGATCGTACGGCGAAAACATCGACATGCATGCGCCGCCGTGGCTTGAGCCGGGGTACGCGCCGGACTCAAACAGGACAAACCCCTGCCCCGCCGTCAGGCGGCCGTCCTTCGTTGCGCCGATCTTGACCTTCATGTAGCTGCCGGACGCCGGCCCGGTGGCCTCCAGCACTTCCTGCCGGTTCAGCGTTATCTTCACCGGCCGTCCTGACTTTTTGGAGAGCACTGCAGCCACCGGCTCTACGTACGTACCGAGCTTCCCGCCGAAGCCGCCACCGATCTCCAGGGGCACCACCTTGACGCTTGATACGGGGATACTTAGTATCCGCGCTACCTGGTCACGTACGCCAAACGGCCCCTGGCTGCTGTTCCAAATCGTCAACCTCCCCTCATCTTTACCCTTTACGGCGGAGGACGTGCTTTCGCCGGGAGGGAGGGGCTGGTTCCACCAGGCCGTCACGTTCTGAGGCTCTATGTAGCCCTGGTGGATCATCTTCGTGCGGAACTCGCGCTCGACGATGATGTCCGCCTGATTGAAACCCGCCTCAACGTCCCCAAGGGCATATTGCGCGCGGCCGGAGATGTTGGTGTTCCTGCGCTCCGCCCTGCCCTCGAAGCCGTCGGGTACGACGAGGTGTTCGTGCAGTACGGGCGCCCCGGGCTTGAACGCCTCCTCGGGGTCGGTGACAGCCGGAAGGACCTCATATTCAACCTTGATCAGCCCAAGGAGCTCCTCGGCAAGGTGGGGGCTGCTCGCCGCGATTGCGGCGATGGCGTGGCCCTTGTAGAGGGCCTTGTCCTCCGCCAACGAGTTGTTGCTCGTGTAGCGAAGGCTCATGAAGTTGTCCTCGCCGACCTCCATAATGCGGTGCTCCGCCGTTGGGAAGTCGCGGAACGTCACCACCGCCTTAACGTCGGGGTGCGCCTCGGCCAGGCTGGTGTCTATCTTCTTGATCCTGGCATGCGCATGGGGGCTCCGGAGTATCTTTCCGAACAGCGTTCCCGGAAGACTAAGGTCCGCGCCGTAGACTGCCTTGCCGGTCACCTTGTCCACCCCGTCGTGGCGGACGGGGCGCGTCCCCACTACCTTGAACTGCGGCCTAGTAGACGGCTTGTCGGACGTGGTGGTCATTGGTCGGTTCCCCTGGGGCGAATTATTCACAGCAACAAGCGTATTATAGCATAGGGAAATGCTTCGAACTGAGTTACGCCGTAACCCGGTACCGGGCCAGCGTCTCCTCGTCGAATTCTAGGCCAAGGCCGGGCTTCTGAGGCAGGACTATCTCGCCGTTCTCGACCCGCGGCACGTCCTTGAAGAGCGGCAGCGACCACGGCATCCACTCGGTCGTTATGGCATTGGGAATCGCCGCCATCGCGTGGCAGAGGATCTCAGGCGCCAGGTGGCTGACAACAGGCATGTTGAACGCCTCGGCAAGGTGAGCAACCTTCATGTACGGCGAGATGCCGCCGACGCGGAGCAAGTCGATCATTACTACGCGCAGGCTGCGCTGTTCCAGCAGATACCGGAAGGGTGCGATACCGTAGTGGTACTCGCCGGAAACGACCGGGACATCCAGAGAATCGGCGACGCGCGCCTGCCCTGCCAGGTCGTGGTGCGGCACTGGGTCCTCGAGCCAGTAGACGCCAAGCTCCTCCAGCCTGCGGCCTATGGAGACGGCCTGGTTGACGGTCCAGCCCTGGTTGACATCGATCATGATGTCGACATTCGGGCCGACGGCCTCGCGAAGCACCCGCACTCGCTCAATATCCCGGTCCGCCGATGGCTCTCCGCCCAGCCTGAGCTTGATCGCTCGGAAACCTTCCGCCACGTGCTTCTTCGCGGCAGGGCCGATGTCCTCCAGCTTGTGCGGGCGCCACAGGGTGCCGCTGTAGTACGTTGGGATGCGGTCCTTGTAGCCGCCCAGCACCTTGTACAGCGGCTGTCCCATCGCCTTCCCGCGAATATCCCACAGCGCCACGTCTATCGCTGCGACGGCGCGGCGGACCATGTCGACCGGCGCGCCACTCCCGCCGAGGGCGAGCAGCTTCGCGTTGATCGCCTCCACCTTCATCGGGTCGTCCCCGATCGCCTCTTGCGCCAGGGCATCCACGGCCGCCTTGAGCGACTCCTTCATGATCTGAGCAGTGAACCCGGCGTAGCCGATGCCCTCAATTCCTTCGTCCGTCTGCATTCGCAGCACCACAAACGTGGACGCCGCCTGTCCGGGACCATCCGAGAGCGGCCCGCGCTCCCTTGGAATAGCCACAATCCGGGTCTCGAATCCGCAGATCTTCATCGTCGGTGGTCCCTTTCAATAGCGCCGTGTGCTGACCGGGTGATGTTGAAATTCCCGGGCAGTTTGCCGGATACTCACTCTGCCCTACATCTGGGCGCTTCGCATCGCGAGCACGAGGAAATAGACAACCAGCGCCAGGACGACCATCCAGATGATCCTGCGCGGCGAAATAAACCTCATGACTCTCGCTCCACCCAAAATTGCGTGGCATTCTAGCACAGTCAGGGCGGGAAGATATCAATGGGATACAGGCTTATCGCGCTGGATATCGACGGCACCATCCGGAGCCAGGAGCACCCGCTCTCCGACCGTACCCGCGAGGCCGTGCGCCGCGTGCGCGAGGCCGGCGCCATGGTGACAGTGGTGACGGGCCGCATGTTCCAGTCCGCCATCGCCGCCTCACAGGGGCTGGACCTCGTGACGCCGATAGTCACCTTCCAGGGGGCGCACGTCGCGGACCCTGTCACGAAGAAGATGCTGTGGCACATGCCGCTGACGACGGAGATGGCTACCGATGCCATTACGTCGTTGAGCGCGTGGGAGCGCGAGGTGCTGGCATACTACGGCGACTCGGTGTATGTCAGCAGGATGACTCCATGGGTGGAGGGCTACAGCCAGCGAAACCACGGCCAGGTGCAGCTTGTGAAGGACCTGCTGGAGGTAGCCCCGCGGGGGCTTACGAGGCTGGTCGTCGTGGGAGAGGACAGGGACATAGCGACTTTGAACTCGCGGCTGGCAGCTTCCTTCGCCACGAGGCTACAGATAACGCGCTCGCTGCCTCAGTTCTGCGAGATACTCCATCCGGAGGCCGGGAAGAAGCGCGCGCTAACGTGGCTGGCGGGCCACCTTGACGTTGGCAGCGACGAGGTGGTGGCATTCGGGAACGGCGCGGAGGACCTCCCTATGTTGCAGTGGGCCGGCCTGGGGGTGGGCATGGCTGGCTCCGCGCCCGAAGTGCTTTCCGGAGTCCACCGCGTCGCCCCACCGCTCAGCGAGGACGGTGTCGCCCGCGTGCTGGAAGAGCTCCTGGGGCAGGGAATGATAGGATAGTCCGGAGAGGAGGTCGACATGACCACACGGGACGACGCGCACAAAATCCTGGACCAGATACCGGAAAGCGAGGTACACACTGCTGTCCGGTTTCTGGAGTACCTACGAAACTCCGGCGAGCCTGTTTTAGCCTCCCTGCTGAACGCGCCTGAAGACGACGAACCGGAAACTTTTGAAGAGCGCAAGGCCGTGGAGGAAGGAAAGAAAGACTTCGGCGCAGGCCGCACCTACACCGCAAAAGAAATCCTCGAAGGGCTGTAGTTGAGCCTAACAGTCTCCTATTCGGCGGCAGCCAAGAAAGACATCCATCACCTGGGGAGGCAAATCGCCGTCAGGGTGCTAGAGGCCATCGAGAGGTATGCCGAGACGGGCTATGGGGATGTCCGTCGATTGAAAGGGACGAACCAGGAGTTCAGGTTGCGCGTTGGGGACGTTAGAGTCCGGTTCACTATAGACTACAAAGCCGGAATTATGCAGGTCATTCGTGTCCTGCCCAGAGACAAAGCTTATCGCGACTAATATGAGGAGGTTCTTCACCCCTCCAGCTCTTTGATCCTCGATTCTACCTGGGCCAACTGCGCGTACTCCTCCCTGGACAGGTGGAAGCACCGCTGCAAGTAGTACTCCGCCAGCTTTGCGCCACGGCTGTCCTTGAGCTTGGCGGATTTTACGATGTGGCCGACGTTATGGCTGGACGGCAGGTGTCGGGCCAGGACATTAATCTCCCCTTCCGCCTCCTTGATTCCCGATGCGTCGGACCCCTCAACTGCAAACCTCAAGCGGCCCACCAGCTTCGTAAGCTCGCCAAGGCGGTCGCTCTCGCTCATCAGGCTGTACATGACGTCGTTTACGCCCAGGTCAGCCGGGGTGCTCTCCCCGGACTTCAGCATCTCCGGGGTTGACTCGCCGCCCGGCGCCGCGCCAGCGTAGCGCCCGTACATCTCGCCGTAGACCTGCACTATCTCGCTGACCTTCATCATCGCCGAGGGGATGTCCAGAGGGCTCAGCGTGCCGGCAAGGATAACGTCGTCGTTGCGGAGCTCGGCGAGTCTTTCAACCACGGAGTAGCTGTCCAGCTTCTCAGGGGCGGGTGGGAATGCAAAAGCCGAAAGCTCTTTGGGGCTGATCGCGCCCATCTGGTTCATGAGAAACGGCGGGACGTACTTTGAAACGTCCAGCGTGACGGGCAGGATGACAATGTAAGTGGCCCACACTTCCTGTGCGTTGGCCGTGCTCCGGAAGTACAGCAGGGCGTGCCCCCTGGGATGGTCTTTGTCGCCGCGGTCGAAGATAAGGTCCATCCTGCTGCAGGCCCCTGTAGATACGTTCTGACGGCCATTATACGCTATACTGCACTGGCCCCGCCCGAAACTCCATGCGGCCGGCCCGGAGGAGTCCATGTTAGTCCTCAGCCCCAGCGCCTACCGCTGGTTGTTACGCCCGCTTCTCTTCCGATTGCCGGCGGAAACTGCCCAGAAGGCCGCCGACCTTGCCCTCAAGCAGCGCTTCGTCTGGAAAGCCGCATCCCCAGCCCTCCGCACGACCGACCCCCGCCTTCGAGCAGACTACTGCGGAATCCCGCTCGCCAACCCCTTAGGCCTTGCGGCCGGGTTCGACAAGAACTGCGTGATGATACCAGGCCTCGCGTCAATGGGCTTCGGATACCTCACCGTCGGGACGGTCACCGAAGGGTCCAGACCCGGCAATGCGAAACCCAGGATGTTCCGGATGCCGGAGCGGGAATCGCTTATTAACGCCCTCGGCTTTCCGGGGAAGGGGCTGGAGGCCGCCCACGCTGCCCTGACGAAGGCGCGCAAGACCAGTGTGGCTGCGCCGATTGTGGTAAGCGTGTCAGGCACCGACGCCGGGCAGATAGTCCGCTGCCACCGGCGGCTTGAGCCTCTGGCCCAGGCAGTTGAGGTGAACATCAGCTCACCCAACACGGCGGGCCTGCGGCTATTTCACGACGCCGAAGCTCTGGCCGATTTGCTCGCTCAGCTCAACGATGGGCGCAAGGCCCCGCTAATAATCAAGCTCCCTCCGTACCCCTTGAAGGGGGCCGGCGAGCCGACCGACGAGCAGGCCCGGGAGAAGCTGCTGGCGCTGGCGAGGCTGTGCGCGAAGAGCGGGGTGGACACACTCACCGTGGCCAACACGCGCCCTACGAGGGATGCGCGGCTGGCGGTGGGCGCCGGCGGGCTGAGCGGCCGGGCGATCTTCCCGGAGATGCTGGAGATGGTGGCTGACGTGCGCAGGGAGGTGGGCTGGAAGGTGCGTATCAACGCGTGCGGCGGCATCTTCACGGGGGCGGAGGCATGGCAGGCGCTCAAGGCCGGCGCGGACACGGTGCAGCTCTACACCGCGCTGGTCTACCGCGGCCCGGGGGCCATCAGGCAAATCAACAGGGAGCTAATTACCGCTATGCGACGAGATCACTCGATGCCACTGGCAGACTGGCTGGCCGCCCGCCGTAACGGGTAGCTACGGGGCCGGGTTCGCCCTTGCCTGCTTGATCTCGTCGATTCGCCTGACGATGTCCCCTTCCACGCCCAGCTCAATCGCGCGGTTCGCATCCGCGAG
Source organism: SAR202 cluster bacterium (assembly GCA_016872355.1). Lineage (NCBI taxonomy): Bacteria > Bacillati > Chloroflexota > Dehalococcoidia > SAR202 cluster bacterium. The sequence continues at coordinate 13,118 of VGZY01000033.1, forward strand.
CGCCGCCTCGTCGTTCCCAATGTGCGCATATGTCAGCGCCCGGGCATAGTATGCGTTCCCATGGTTAGGGTTGAGGCGCACTGCCTGGTTGAAGTCGACCAGCGCATCCTCGTGGTACCCTGACTGGCCGTAGATTACACCCCGGTCGAAATAGGCGTTAGCCAGGTTGGGGTCTAACCGGACCGCCTCTGTGAAGTCCGCTACTGCCTCGTTGGGCTTGCCCGAGTTGGAATATGCCAGGCCGCGCAGGTAGAAGAGCATGGCATTCCGGGGTGTTATCTTCAGAGCGTCCGTGAAGTCCTTCGACGCCCCTTCATACTGCTCGAGGCGCATGTACAGCTCGCCGCGTCGGATCAGAGGGTCCGCGTCGTCCTGAGTGAAGCGAATGGCCATCGTGTACTCCTGGATGGCCGTCTCGTACTGGCCGAACGACTCATAAGCGAGTCCGCGGTTGTAGTAGGTGGAGCCGAGCTGCGGGGCAAGCTGGAGGGCCAGGGTGAAGGCATCCAGAGCCCGGTCGTACCGGCCCAGGCCCATGAATGCGACGCCGCGGTTGCTGTAGGCCTCCACGTACTTCGGGTCCAGCCTGATCGCGCGGTCGTAATCGTCAATGGCTTCCTGGTACTTGCCTTCCTGCTGGAGCCTGTACCCCTTCTCATAGTAGTCCTTCGCGGTAGACTCTCCGCTGCACGCAACTACTCCAAGCAATGCCGCGCCGCCGAGCAGGAGCACTGCCATTGCCGCCCGGCCCTTTTCCGCCAACCGCTGGATTATCATGTTCACTTGCTGCCCATTATTCAGGTTATTGAATTCAATACTTACGGCCCGACACTACGTTCCTGCCGGATTGCAGAGAGGTTTGCTTCAATCAGGGCGCGGTCGAGGCCAAGCTCGACGGCCTTGTCAACGTCGGCGCGCGCCTCGGTATCCTTGCCCAGCTCGGTGTACGCCACGGCACGGGCGCTGTAGCCCTCCGCCATTTCCGGGCTGAACTTCAGCGCTTCCGTAAAGTCCGCCAGCGCCTCTTCGTGACGGCCCAGACTGCCGTACACCACGCCGCGCTCCATGTAGTACTCCACCTTGAGCGGATTGACGCGGAGCGAGTTGTTCAGATCGTTCAACGCGTGCTCGAACTGGCCGAACTGCTTCAGAATGCGCGCGCGCCCATAATAACCGTCGGCGTTGTTTGAGTCCACCTTGATCGCGTCGTAATAGTCCGCGTACGCCTGCTCGATTGCGCCCGCCTGGTACAGGACATTCGCGCGCTTCACCAGGACGATGGCGTTGTCCGGCACGATAGCGAGGGCCTCATTGTAGTCCAGGACTGCGTTGCCGAAGCCGCCGGCCATGGCGTAGGCATCCCCGCGTTTGATATAGATTGCCGCGTTCTCCGGTGCGCGCCGCAGCGCCTGATCATAGTCCGCAATTGCCTTCGCGTAGTCCGGGAGCTTCATGTAGGTATCCGCCCGGTCCAGGAATAGCTGGACGTTGTTCGGCTCCTTCTTCAGCGCCTCGGTGTAGTTGAGGATGGCCTTGCGATTGATGCCGAGGTCCCCGTAGATGGTGCCACGTTCCGTGTAGACCCTGGCGTTTTCCGGGTCCAGCCGGGCGGCCATCTCCATGTGGATGAAGGCGTCGTCATACCTGCCGGCGGCCGCGAAGGCCGCCCCGCGGTTGAAGTAGGCGTCCGCGTAGTTAAGGTCGATGCGGATGGCATCGCCAAGCTCCTCGATCGCGCGCCGCACTTCGCCGGTCCTTGCGTAGGCGATGCCCCTGTTCGTCCTGACGACTGCGTTGTTCGGCTCAAGTCCGATTGAGCGATCGTACTCCTTGATCGCCCTGTCGTACTCGCCCTTGTTGAAGTACGTCACGCCGCGGTTGGCATATGCGCGCGGGTTGTTGGGGTCGAGCTCCACTGCCTTCGCGTAATCGGCGAGAGCGGCGTCGTACTGCGCCAGGTTGGAGTAGGCCACGCCCCTGCTGACGTAGTACTCGGATACGGTCGCGTTGAGCGCGATTGCCGCGGAAAGGTCATCGATGGCCCGCTGGAACTCTCTCCTGGCCGCAAGGATTCCGGCCCTGTCGACGAACGACTGCGCGTCCTTTGGGTTGAGGGCGACTGCCGCATCGAGCTCCACCAGCGCCTGGTCGATCTGGCCCTCGCCGACAAGCTGTTGCGCCGCGGAACGGTGGGACTCCGCCTGCAGGCGGTCCTCCTCGCTGACCGTATTGCCGCCGCCTGAGCAAGCCGTTACGGCGACCGCCAGCAAGACCGCGATATAAGAGAATAGACTGGCCCTGCCCATAAGCCGATGCACCGGAATTTACCTTACTCCGTCCATTACCTTCTTGAGCTGCGGCATTGAGATGTTGCCGCCGCTCATAACGATCGCCACCTTTTTGCCCTTCAGCCTGTCCTTGATCTTCACTGCCGCCGCAATGCCGGAAGACCCGGCGTGCTCGGCCAGATTATGCGTGTGCTCGAGAGCGAGCCGGACGCCGTTCATGATCTCGTCCTCGCTGATGAGGACGAAGTCGTCCAGAAGGTCCCAGAGGATCTCCTGTGTGTACTCGAAGCCCACGCGGGTGGCGAGGCCCTCGGCAACGGTGCTGGTGGTGGACTCCACGACCCTCCGCTGCTTCCAGGACTGGTATGCGCCGGGAGCGCTCTCTGCGCCGACGCCGATCACCTGCACCTTCGGGTTGATGCCCTCCTTGACGATGCAGGCCCCGCACGCCCCGCTGCCTCCGCCGATGGGGACGATAATAACATCTACGTCCGGCAGGTCTTCAAAGATTTCGAGCGAGTAAGTGGCGACTCCCGGAACGAGCCTTGGCTCGTTGGCGGAGTGCACGTAAAAGCACCCCTCTTCTTTCGACATCGTGTCCGCCTTGTCGCGGCACTCGTCGAAGTCCTTGCCGTGGAAGATGATGTTGCCGCCCAGGCGGCGCATGGACTCCACCTTGTCCGCGTTCGCGTTCATGGGCACGACGATGTTCGCCTTCATCCCGAAGACGCTCGCCGCGTAGGCTATCCCCTGCCCGAAGTTGCCGGTGGAGGCGCAGACGACGCCGTGCTTCTTCTGCTCCGGCGTGAGTTGAGACAGGGTGTTCAGCGCGCCGCGCATCTTGAACGCGCCGAGCGGCTGGTGGTTCTCGTGCTTCACCCAAACCTCAGCGCCGATAAGCTTATCCAGCCCGCGGTAGTGGTGGAGCGGCGTGCGCGTTATGTAGGGGCTGATCCTCCTGCGCGCTTCGATGACATCCTGGAGAGTGGGTCGCTGGGACAAGGGAGCCTCCGGAGTGGTAGTAGGTAGTTAGTAGTTGGTAGTCGGCAAGAGCGAGATACGCCGAGAACCGGACCGACCGTTTCGAGTTGTCCCAAATTGTAACATTGAAAACGTTATCGACACGTCATCGGTTGTCGAGAGAATTCAGGCTCCGATAAGGACCGGTTGCTGACTGTCTGACCCTGGCTGCTGTACTATGACACCATGCCCATACGCCTTCTCTCCCCCGACATCTCATCCAAAATCGCCGCCGGCGAGGTGACCGAGCGGCCCGCGTCCGTTGTGAAGGAGCTGGTGGAGAACTCGCTGGACGCCGGCGCGACCAAGATTTCTATCGATATCAAGGGCGGCGGTATCGACTATATCCGGGTGTCCGATAACGGCTCGGGGATACCCGCCGCCGAGGCGCCCCTGGCGTTCGAGCGCTTCGCGACGAGCAAGCTGGCATCGGCGGACGACCTGGAGTCCATCGCCACGCTGGGCTTCCGGGGGGAGGCGCTGCCGAGCATTGCGGCGGTGTCACAGGTGACGATGGTCACGCGCGTGGCGGAGGAGGCCGCCGGTGTGCGGCTGGAGTTGGCGGACGGGCGCATCACGGCGCAGCACGCCGAAGGCGCGCCGGTGGGCACATCCGTCACCGCCCGCAACCTCTTCCGCAGCTTCCCTGCCCGCCGCAAGTTCCTGCGCACCCCCGGCACGGAGGGCTCCAGGGTGCAGGCGGTTGTGGTCCGCTTCGTGCTCGCCTACCCCGGAGTGAGCTTCCACCTGGCTATCGACGGCTCGCCGGACATCACCAGCACGGGCTCCGGCAGCCTGCGCGAGGCGATCACCGCCGTGTACGGCGCGAAGGTGGCGGAGGCGATGATTGAGGTGACCGACGACGGCGAGGGCGATTCGCCGGTCCGCGTATCCGGAATGATAGGGTCGCCGGCGGTGGCCAGAAGCAACCGCACCGCCATCACTGTGTTCGTGAACGGCCGGTGGGTGCAGAACAAGGCGCTCACGTACGCGGTGGAAGAGTCCTACCGCGGCTTCCTGATGGAGCACCGTTTCCCTGTGGCCGTAATCAACCTCTCCGTCCCCTACCCCGAGATCGACGTGAACGTTCACCCGGCAAAAAGCGAAGTGCGGTTCCTGCGCGAGGGCTCCGCGTTCGCAACGCTCCAGAAGGCGGTCCGCGCCGCGCTCACCGCCAACGTGCCGGTCCCGGAGGTGCGGCGCACGTCCGGCCCCACTTCAGCCGCGTACGCGCCGCCTACAGACATCCGCTCATACTGGCAACCTCCCGTGGCGCAGCCGCCGGGAACGCCTGCCAGCGAACCGGCAGGCGCCCCGGCAGCATCACCGGGTCCGCGGCCGGAGCAGCTGCTGCCTAAGAAGGCGCTCCCGGCTCTTCGCGTTCTGGGCCAGGTGCAGAACACGTACATTACCGCCGAAGGGCCGGACGGCATGTACCTGATCGACCAGCACGCGGCGCACGAGCGCGTGCTCTTCGAGCGGGTCCGCGCGGAGAATCTCGCCAGATCGCCCAGGGTACAGGGACTGATGGAGCCGGTGACGGTGGACCTGGACCCGCGCAAGCACGAAATAGTGGCGGCCCATATCGAGGTTGTGTCAGGGCTGGGCTACCAGATCGAGTCCTTCGGCGGGCGGTCGTGGCTGATTCGCGGGGTGCCTGCAATACTCAAGAACGAGGACGCGACGGCCGGCCTGCTGGAAGTGCTGGACATGATGGCGGAAGGCGGAGGGTACCAGTCGTGGGAGGACCGCGCCGCGTACTCAATCGCCTGCCACGGCGCTATACGCGCCGGGAAGACGCTGACGGCGCAGGAGATGAGCGAGATGGTGCGATTGCTGGAGCAGTGCCAGCAGCCGCACACCTGCCCCCACGGCCGCCCCACGATGGTGCACATGAGCTCGGCGCGGCTGGAGCAGGAGTTCGGACGCAGGGGCTGAAACAGATGACGCCCCGGCATCCGGTCCCTTCCAGGTCACTTCGGGGATGCACACTTTGGCGGGGTTTGGGGGAACGCCGCCTGGAGGGAAGCCAGGATGCCGGGGCGTCTGTTACGCTGCGGGCTGCTCAGAAGCCCATCGCGTGTTAGGGTTAATACTAGAACAGAACGCTTGTACTTGTCAAGCCCCTGCAGGTGTCCGTTGACACACTGACCTGTTTTCCCTGATTTCCTTTTCAGAACAGGATCCTATCCTTTACATATTTTGGAAAGGGCCCATATAATCGAACATATTGTTACCTGTATCAACGCGGAGCAGACGAAGTGGCTGTCGTACCCATAATCAGGTTCCCGAACGGCGTCCTCAGAGAAAAGGCCAAGAAGGTCAAGAAGATCGACAAGTCGGTCGACCGGCTTATCGAGGACATGATCGACACGCTGGAGGACGCCGGAGGCGTGGGCCTGGCCGCAAACCAGGTCGGAGTTCTGCGCCGCGTCATCGTCATCCACTTGCCTGAAGAGGAAGAGCCGCGCGTGTACATCAACCCGGAGATCACCCACAAGGAAGGCCGGCGCGACGTAACGGAAGGCTGCCTCAGCGTCCCCGGCTTCTCGGGCCTTATTACGCGCGCCATCTGGGTGAAGGCGCAGGGCATGGACCGTCAGTGGAAGCTGGTGCGCCTGAAGGCGGACGGCCTCCTGGCGCAGGCGCTGGAGCACGAGATAGACCACCTCAACGGTATCCTTTACCTGGATCACATCACCAGCCACGAGAACCTGATCAAGCACGAGCCCGAGCCGGAGGAAGCCGCCGGCGCCGAGGATGAAGAGCAGCCCGCCGCACAGGCCCAACCGGAGACCGCCGGCATATAGCCGCGGCCTCTTATGAGCAACCCAGCCCGCCCCACTCTCCCCCTTTACGAAGCCCTGGCGCTGCTCCCTGAACACACCCGCGAAATCAGCCGCCTCCTCCACGGAATGGGTGCGGAAGCCTACATCGTCGGAGGCGCCGTCCGCGACTTACTCATGGGCAGGCGCCCTCACGACCTGGATATCGCAGTGCGCGGCGACTCCCGCGCACTGGCGGAGGCCATTGCCGCACGCTTCGGCGGGCACGCCATTCTTATGGACCGCGAGCGTGGAATCGTCCGCGTTACGGTGCACCTCGGCGATCAAGTGCACACGGTGGACATCAACCCGTACGTGCAGTCGATCGACGCAGACCTCGCGAGACGCGATTTCGCAATCAATGCCATGGCCGTAAGGCTGTCCGGCGACGGCGCATATTCGGAGCTGCTGGACCCGTATGGCGGCGTGCGCGACCTTGCGGCAGGACTCGTTCGCGCTGTTCAACCTGGCATCTTTGCAGCCGACCCCGCGCGGCTGATGCGGGCGCCGCGTCTGGCCGCCCAGCTTGGCTTTGCAATAGAGTCTGCTACTGACGCCGCGATCATCAGTCATGCCCCCCTCATTTCCACAATTGCCCCGGAGCGGGTGCGTGACGAACTGCTCAAACTGCTGGCGGCGCCGGGAGCAAAGGACTCGGTCATACTGCTGGACCGCCTGCAACTCCTGGGCGTCATCATTCCGGAGATCTACGAAGGACGTGGCGTGACACAGCCGGCCGAGCACTATTGGGATGTATTCACGCACAATGTAGAGACCGTAGGCCAGGTGGAGCGGGTGGTGACGGCGCCGGCAGGCTCAGCGCCGGATCTGGCGTTCGTGCCGCGATTTGACGGAATAGCGGAACACTTCGGAAGTGAGATTTCGGACGGACACACCCGCCTGACTCTGCTAAAATTGGCTGGTTTGCTTCACGACGTCGCCAAACCGGACACGAGGACCGTCGAGCCCGGCGGGCGCATTCGCTTCCTGGGCCACCACCTCGCCGGAGCAGAGATAACAGTGCGAATACTCGGCAGGCTGCGCGTCGGCCACAAAGGCGTCGCGCACGTGCGCGACATGGTGGAGAGCCACCTGCGGCCAAGCCAGATGGCGCAGCCCGGAAATCTGCCGACACCCCGCGCTACGTACAGGTACTACAGGGACATCGGCGACGCGGCTATCGACACACTGTACCTTAATATGGGAGACTATCTCGCAGCGCGCGGCCCAACCCTCAAGACCGATGACTGGCGACGCCATTGCACCGTCATTAGCCACATCCTCAAGGATGCATCCCCTCGCACCAGCGTAGAAAAATGGCCAACACTGGTCGACGGCCGCGATATAATAGGTACTTTCGCCATTCAGCCGGGGCCGGAGGTGGGCCGCCTCCTGGAGATAGTCCGAGAGGCGCAGGCTACCGGCGAGATAACAACCCGAGAAGATGCCCTTACATTGATCAAATCTAGTTTGCGTTCTGGAGGCAACGGTGCGTAGATACGCCCGGACTTTAGGAATAATCATCGTGTTGGTAGTAGCATCCCTCTTGATTCTGGGTTTCCAGACCTTCAAGATCGGGAACTTCATTCGCGGCGGCGACACGCCGTTGGGGTTGACCCTCGGGCTCGACCTCCAGGGCGGTAGCCACCTCGTCTACCAGGCCAGCCTCACAGACGAAGCCACTGGCCAGCCAATTATCCCGACCGCGGACCAGATGGAGGCGCTCAAGAAGACTATCGAGCGCCGCGTCAACTCCTCCGGCCTGGGAGAGCCGAATATCCAAATACTTGGTGACGACCGCCTGCTCATCCAGATGCCGGGCGTTACCGACCCGGACCGCGCCAAGCAGCTCATCGGTGAGACGGCGCGCCTGGAGTTCCGCCACCGACAACTCGAGGTGGCCCGGGCTATTGCGGGCCTTACCCAGGAAGACATCGTTGCCGTCCGCGTAGTGGACGCGGCCGCTCCGGTGGCGACGACAACCACGTCCGTAGAGTCCGCCACAAGCACGGATTCGAATGCGACAAGCACGGACTCCACAGCGACCAGCACCGAGCCGGTTATCACTACGCCGCCGGTCCCGGAGCCGAGGCTGGAGATAGACTTTACGGAAGCGGGCGCCACGGCCTTCGCCGCGGCCCTTGCGGAGATGGTCCGGAGCCTGGAGATCGTCCCCGGCAACCCGTCCGTCTACCCTACCCAGCTGACGATAGCCGTTGAGGGCAGCGACCAGCCCGCTCTGAACATCCCGTCCAGCCGCGTGCTGATACAGCCGGGCGGGTTCTCCATCCCGCTCGGCGGCGACCCTTACATTCGACGGGTCCCGAACACCAACACGTTCAGGGTCAACCTGATCGCCGGCCTGACGGACATGACCGAGGCGCAGCAGCGCTTCGGCAACAACCCCACGCTGAACCTCGGCCTGCTGATGGGCAAACTGGACGAGAGCGTGGGGCTTACGGGCGACGACCTGTCGCGCGCATACCCAGGCCAGCACGCCCAGACCAACCGGCCTATCGTGAACATCGAGTTCACGCCGGACGGCGCGAAGAAGTTCGCGGAGATAACCGGCAGGATCGCCGGCACGCAGGACCTGCTCGCCATTTACCTGGATGAAGAGGAACTGATCGCTCCTTCCGTCAACCAGGCCATCACCGGCGGCTCGGCATTCATCGAGGGCCAGGACTTCACTATCCAGCGCGTGCGCGACATCGCGCTGCTGCTTGAGTCCGGCCGCCTCCCTATACCGATCAACCTGATCCAGGAGCGCGAAGTAGACGCCATCCTGGGTAAGGACTCGCTTGAGAAGAGCCTGGTTGCGGGATGGGTGGGCCTGGCGCTGGTGATGCTCTTCATGGTCCTGTACTACCGCGTGCCCGGCTTCGTGGCCTCGCTGGCGCTTGTCGTGTACACGATTCTGCTGCTGGCGATCTTCAAGCTCTTCAACGTGACGCTCACCCTGTCCGGCGTGGCCGCCACCATCCTGTCGATAGGTATGGCGGTGGACGCGAACGTGCTGATATTCGAGCGTATGAAGGAAGAGCTCAGGGCCGGCAGGACAATGCTGGCGGCCATCAATATCGGCTTCAACCGCGCATGGTCCGCAATCCTGGACTCCAACGTTTCGACCCTGATTACCTGCGCAATCCTGTACTGGTTCGGCGATGCCCTTGCAGCGCCGCTGGTTATGGGCTTCGCTCTCAACCTGGCCATAGGCGTGGCACTCTCAATGTTCACTGCAGTTATCGTGAGCCGCACGTTCATGCGGTTCATCGTTGCAACGCCTCTCGGCAAGAAATATGGCCTGTTCGTCCCGTCGGCTGCCAAGCAGCTTCCGCAGAACCAGAAGCCGGCCGCCGCCGCGGACGCAAGGAGCTAAGCCGATGAACTTCATGAAGTACCGCAAGTTCTACTACGCGTTCTCGATATTGCTCACAGTGGTAGGCATTCTGTTCCTCGTTATGAACAAGGGTCTGAACCGGGGCATCGACTTCACGGGCGGCACGGCCATGACCCTTCAGATGGCTGATCCGGTAACCCAGGAGCAGCTGCGTGTGAAGCTGGCCGAAATCGGACACCCCTCCGCCATCGTCCAGAACTTCGGGAACAACACATACTTTGTCCGCACCGTCCAGATTGACGACCCGGCGCAAAACGCGCTGGTCGACTCGCTCAAGACCAGCCTTTCGCCGAACGGCATCGAAGTGCTTGCCACTGAGCTGGTCTCCCCTGTCGTGGCCTGGGATACAATCCGCAACGCGGGGATAGCCGTGGCGGCGAGCGCCGTTCTCATCTTCTTCTACCTGTGGTGGGCGTTCCGCAAGATGCCGAACCCGGCGCGCTACGGCGCGGCGGCGATCGTAGCCCTGGCGCACGATATCTTCATCGTGATCGGCATCTTCGCGCTGCTGGGCTTCCTGTTCGACACCGAGGTAAACACGATGTTCCTTATCGCGCTGTTGACGGTCCTCGGCTACAGCGTCAACGATACTATCGTTGTGTTCGACCGCATCCGTGAAAACGTCCTGAACCATACGAACAGGACGCTAACCGAGAATGCCAACAACGCGATCACGGAGACCATAGGCCGGTCCATCAACACCGGTATGGCGCTGATGTTCACCATCGCCGCGCTGCTGCTCTTCGGGGGTCCGACGATACGGGAGTTCCTGCTGGTGCTACTCATTGGCGTCCTCGCCGGCACCTACAGCTCCCCCGGTATAGCCACGCCGCTCCTGATAGACTGGGAGAACTGGCGCAAGTCGCGCGCGGCAAAGCGCGAGACCGCCCGGGCACAGCAGCCTGCGACGGCCTGACATTTGCTGATTTGACTGCCTTAGGGCCCGCCGGTACCGGCGGGCCCTGTTGTTTCTTCCCGGTAGCCTCACGCCGCTAGCCGTCGTATAATCAGCGGCGTCAGCCTTAAGGGTTACGCATCCGGCTTCCGCCCACCGTACCCTGTACCATGAACCCTGTACTTCGTACCCCACCGAGGTGCCTTTGAACACAATCAAGACCACACCCAGAGGCGTCCCAATCCCTGAAATGGTCTCCGTTACTGCCAGGGAGGTTGCTCCCCCACCCGCCTGGGCGCTGATGGAGCGCAACCTGATCAAGACTCTCGCCACAGCCGTGGACATCTTCAAAGAAAAGTACATCATGCCCAGCGGCATGGTCGTATATGTCCAGGACGTGGACGACGTCTATGAGGTCACCCACAACTGGGGGCTCTTTTACTCTCTGGGCGGCCCGGACCGCGTCATGGACATCGCCCTGGACGCGTGGAACTCCTGCACACGCTTCTTCGGCGAGGAGAACGACGCGAAGGACAGAGGCCCCAAGCACCACTTCTACATGCCGCAGCTCCAGAACGAGTATTGGAACCTTCACATCTCCTACAACTCGGACCCATTCCATATCGGCGAAGGGAGCCAGTCGTTCTACGAGTTCGGCCTCGGGAACCCGTACATCGACGAGAACATAGCCCGCGCGCGACGGTTTGCGGGGCTGTACCTCGGCGAAGACACAAAGGCGCCGAACTATGACCCCAAGTACAAGATCATTCGCTCACCCTTCCACAGCTCTGCAGGGCCGCTGCTAAGCTCTCGGATGCCCCGCGTGCCGCTGCTCCACTCGACGGGCAAGACGACCGGCGTGGTTGAGCTCGTGAAGCACTGGCTGGAGCCGGGGATGTACGGCGGCTACTCCCACCGCGCGCTCGTGCGCGACTGGGAGCGGTGGGCCGTGGCCGGCAAGCGACCGCGCGGGCGAGATGTGAACAAGCTGCTCTACCCAACGGTGAAGGACCTGGAGCCGGACTGGGACCGCGACCCGAAGCGGAGGGAAGAGGTCATTGACCTCTTCGACAAGATAGCCCTGAACAACGACATCCCGGACAACCTCGGCATGACGTCGATGGTCGCGAACGCGTACCTGTACACCGGCGACGAGCGGTACAAGAACTGGATCATGGACTATGTGGGCGCGTGGCTTGAGCGCACGCGCAAGAACAACGGCATCATCCCGGACAACGTCGGCCCCACGGGCAAGATCGGCGAGCACCGCAACGGGCAATGGTGGGGCGGCCTCCACGGCTGGAACAGCGACAGGGGCGCGGCGCGCTTCATGATGGGCGTGATCGCCATCGGCGCGCAGAACGCCCACCTGGTTAGCGGCGACAAACAGTTCCTGGACCTCTCCCGCTCGCAGCTGCAGGTGCTGCTGGACAACTCAAAAACGGACGAGAGCGGGCAGCTCCTGGTCCCCAACTGCTACGGCCCGGACGGCTGGCACGAGTACGTGCGCATGGATGCCTACGAGCCTAGCCATCTCTACCACGCCTCCGCAGAGCAGCGCGACTACGATATGCTCGTCCGCGTGCGGGAGGGTGACCGGCAGGTGGACTGGAACGAAGTGGAGCCCGCCCGGGACCGCGGCGGCGGCACATCCGAGGCGCCGCGCGTGCAGTACTACGCCGGCCTCAACCCGGATTGGCCGGAGAAGATCCTCACCGCTGAGACGAAGTTCGTGACCTACGTGTCCAATGCGATGCGGCTCGACGACCGTGACACGGACACGATGCTGGAGGAGAACCGCTGGCCGCCAAAAGCTACCGGATCCCCGGCGCGCAAGGACTACGGCTGCGAGCCCGCAAACCCGCTCGCCGTCAAGGGGCTGACGCAGGTCACGACCGGCTCGCCGCAGAACATATACAACGGCGGCCTCCACCGCGGCCTGGTGCGGTACTTCGACATGGAGAAAGTACGGCCCGGTCTGCCGGAGGATGTGGCGGCGCTGGTGGACGAGATAAGGGCGGACCGGGTGGGCGTGCAGCTCGTGAACACGAGCATGACCGAAACGAGGCGACTGATCGTGCAGTCCGGGATCTTCGGCGAGCACGAGTTCACAGACGTGACCGTCATCCAGCGGTACAGCACGGTCAACCCGCTGGACCCTATCCAGATCATGTATGACAAGAAGGCTGTGAAGGCGGAGGAGACCAATATCCGCATCAACGGCAAGTACCTCGCGGTGGAGCTGCCGCCGGCCACGAAGGTGCGCCTGAGCTTCGGCCTCAAGCGCAACTGCAACAAGCCCAGCTACGCCTTCCCGTGGAAGCGGTAGGCTGGGTCCAGTGACTGAAAGCACAGAGGGCGGACGAAAAGTCGTCCGCCCTCTGTGCTTATTGCGAAGTAGCTTGCTAAACGTGCTGGTCGAAAAGCATTGCGTTGCCGTCCGGGTCGATAATCGTGAAGAAACCCGGGCCGGAGGTGCTCGCGTCCGCTTCCTGCACGAATCTCACACCCTGTGATTTGAGTCGCTCCTGCAGCTCGCGGACATCCGTCAACGAGTCCAGCTTCTTCGCGTTGCCGTCCCATCCTGGGTTGAAGGTGAGCATGTTCTTCTCAAACATCCCCTCAAACAGGCCGATCACTACGCCGCTGTTCTTCACGATAAGCCATTTCTGCGCCGCGTCGCCGGCGAAGTGCTCGAACCCGAGCTTCTCATAGAAAGAGCGAGAGGCCTCGATATCCTTCACCGCCAGGCTGACCGAAAACGCGCCAAGTTGCATGCTGAAACCTCCATGGGAGCCGCTAATTCAGTACGTCGCGCGGCCGCCGCTGATGTCGAACACCGCGCCGGTGCTGAAGGAGCACTCGGGCGATGCGAGCCACGCCACGAGCGCTGCGACCTCCGTTACGTCCCCCGTGCGCCCCATCGGGATCTTCGAGAGCATGTAGTCAAGGTGCTCTTTGGAGACCTGCTTGAGGATGTCCGTCTGTATCACCGCGGGGGTGACGCAGTTCACGCGAATGCCGGTCTTAGCAAGCTCTTTGCCTACGGACTTGGTAAGCCCTATCACGCCCGCCTTTGTGGACGAGTACGGTGACGCCTTTGGGTTGCCTTCCTTGCCGGCGATAGAGGCGATGTTGACGATGCGGCCGTAGGCCCGCTTCAACATCTGCGGTATCACCTCGCGGTGAAAGATGAAGACGCCGCGCAGGTTGGTCTTGTAGACCTGGTCCATCTCCTCGACCGATAGCTCCCACAGGTTGGCCGAGCGCCCGGCGATGCCGGCATTGTTCACGAGGACGTCTACCCGACCCCACCGCTCGACAGCCCGGCGGACGGCGCTCGCGGCCACAGCGGGCTCTCCAACGTCCCCCACCTCCACCAGCACGTCCACGCCCTTCTCGCCCAGCGCCGCGGCCGCCTGCTGCGCCTTCGCGCCGTCGTAGTCCACCATCACTATATTCGCGCCCTCGCTGCCGAGACGGGTCGCCACCGCAAGCCCTATCCCCACCGCTGACCCGGTAATCAGCGCAACCTGGCCATCGAACCGTGCCATGAGTGAAGCTCCTTGGTTGTCAGTGTAGTGGGCAGACCACTATGGCCGCTTTCTGGTGCCACTGGTACTCGCCGCCGTCGCCTCCCGCTGCCGCGGCGGCCTCTTGCTCGCTCACAGCGCCTTCCGCAACCGCCCAGGCGCTCGTGAAAAACCCCATCACCAGGAGAACTGCCAGCGATATTGGGAAAACCAGCGGCAAATTCCTCATCCCAACCTCCAAAAGCTATCTGGCGCCTGCCGCCGCCGCCAGAGACGCGCTGGCGGCGGATACCCCCGCCCCAACCGGCACTTCGTAGCCGCAGCGCGGCAGAATGTTCTCCAGCGCCGAGAGCAGCGCCAGCACATACTCGGACTTGCTGGACTCTCCCATCAGGCCGATGCGCCAGACCTTGCCTGAAAACTGGCCCAGGCCGCGCCCTATCTCGATATTGTACTCACGGAGCAGAGCGTTACGGACTTTGCCGTCGTCCACGCCTTGCGGTATCCAGAGCGGCGTAATCTGGTCGAGCCGGTGCGGCTCAGGCACCACGAGCTTTAGCCCCAGCGCCTGCACTCCCGCCCTGAGCGCAGCGGCGTTTCTCTTGTGGCGGGCGATGCGATTGTCCACCCCTTCTTCCACGAGCATCCTGAGCGCTTCCCGCAGGCCCAGTATCATGCTTACCGGCGCGGTGTGGTGGTACGTGCGCTCAGGTCCCCAGTACCGGGCAATAAGGTCCAGGTCCAGGTACCACGAGGCGGGCTTCTGCTTGCGGTTCTTGATAGCCTGCCGCCCGCGCTGGCTCAAGGCCACCGGCGACATACCCGGCGGGCATCCAAGGCACTTCTGGCTGGCCGAATAGCAGTAGTCGATTCCTTCTGCGTCCACGGTCACTTTCGTCCCGCCCAGGGACGTGACGGCGTCCACCATGAAGAGCGTGCCGTACTGTTTCGCCAGTCGCGAAATGTCACCCAGCGGCTGCTGCACGCCGGTGGATGTCTCCGCGTGGACTGTAGCGATGAGCTTGACCTGCTTGTGCCGCTTGAGCTCGGCTTCCATCATCTCGGCGGGGAACGGCTTGCCCCACTCGCTGCGAAGAATAACGACGTTTGCGCCCACCCGCTGAGCCATATCGTACATGCGCTCGCCGAAGAAGCCGCACACGCCCAGGATGGCTGTGTCTCCCGGCTCCAGAAGGCTGGATACGCCGGCCTCCATGCCCGCGGAGCCCGTCCCAGCGATGGCCATGGTTATGGCCTCTTCAGTCGTAAATACGATTTTGAGGAGGTGGGATACCTCCTCCACGATCTCCATGAAATCCGGGTCCAGGTAGCCGATCATCGGGGCCATCATGGCCTGCAGGACCCTCGGGCTGGCGTTGCTGGGACCAGGCCCCAGGAGAACTCGAGGGGGCACCATCGGCATTGTGGACTCCGGAAGCGCGTTACGGGTCATCGTTGTCTCCATATATACTCTTTGTCAGGCGTGGCCTGGCGGACCGGAATCGAAACGGCGGCATGCCGCATCTTAGGGGTTACCGGGCCGGCCCTGGCAACCACAGTATTATAGGAGACGCGTTATGGAGTGTCCAC
The DNA here is from genome assembly GCA_016872355.1 of SAR202 cluster bacterium. Lineage (NCBI taxonomy): Bacteria > Bacillati > Chloroflexota > Dehalococcoidia > SAR202 cluster bacterium. The sequence continues at coordinate 28,669 of VGZY01000033.1, forward strand.
GTTGGCTATTGCCCGCGATCGCGTTGTTCTCCACATTCCTGATAGTCTCCGCGGCGTGCGATTCCGAGGCGCCGGCTACCGCGCCGACGATAGCTCCTGTGGCGGCTTCCGGGCAGCCGGCGGCAGCCGTGGGCAACCGAGTAGGCAACCGCGCTCCGGAATTCGCCATCCAGCTCGCGGACGGCTCCTCGGTCTCATCCGAACAGCTCCTGAAGGACGGGAAGCCGGTGTTCCTCTTCTTCTGGGCAACCTGGTGTTCCACCTGCCGCGGTGAGCTCGAGCGTATGAAGCAGGTCTACCCCGCATTCGGCGACGAGGTCGCCTTTTATGCAATCGGGATAGACCCGTCCGAGAGCATTTCCGATCTGCAGGATGTCGCCCGGTCGCGCGGTTACCCCTGGCCGGGCGCCCTCCCCAACTCCACCATGGCGCGCGACTTCAACGTGCTCCAGCAGTCCACCAAGATTGCGATCGATTCAGAGGGTAAGATCATCTACAGGGATGGGTACGGCGTCGGGAGCGACGACACGTGGCGCAGCACTTTGAGCACGCTGACGGCCGGCGTCCGGTGAAAAAAGAAGGCCCCGTATTCACGGGGCCTTGAGGTTATTAGCCTATCGCCGAAGTGGGTTCAGCGCCGCTATCTAAGCAACCAGAGCCAACCCCACTGGATGATCGTGAGGATGAACCCAACGGACAGCAGCGTGATAATGCCGAACCAACCCAGAATTCCCACCACGCCTACGCAAAGACCAATAATGAGTGCAAACGCCAGAAGAGTAGCGCCGCGCTCGATTACGTCGTCGAAGCTGCGGATACTGATGAGCCATTTGCCGGCTCCGCCAATGCCCCGGACCATTGAACCTAGCATGAACCCACTCCTTCATGACATGAACCCAAGGAATCTCGCTCATTATAGCACAGTTGCCCTTGGTGGGCCGTATTCTACCCTGATGGCTAGAAAAACTTCAAGCCCTCGAATCAAGATTACGACTTCATAATCTGCTGTCCCCGGACTCCCACTGTTTCGCCCCTGCTTGACACCGGCGGTCTCCAGTGATAATCCTTCACATTGTAGGCCGCATTACGGCGGTCGCCCACCTTGTGTGTCGCAATTCGTCACACCTTCTCCCTGGGAGGGACGCAAATGGCGAGCAACGAATTGGCACTGGTTGCGCACCTGATGCGAAGGGCCGGTTTCGGCGCTTCCAGAGCAGAGATGGACCGCCTTGCCCGCAGGGGGTACGACGCAGTGGTTGACGACCTCGTCCACCCGGAGCGCTTCCCTGACGTTGAAATGGACATCATCGAGCGCTACAACCACGCGCGCCCCGGCCAGACGGACTGGATTTACCGCATGGTGAACACCGGCCGCCCTCTCAGGGAAAAGATGGCGCTGTTCTTCCACCACGTCTTCGCCACCGCCAACTACAAGTCGGACAACCCGCAGGCGTCGTACTTCCAGCTCGACATGTTCCGCGAGACCTGCATGACCAGCGTAATCAACGTCCTCACACGCCTGTCCAAGGACCCCGCGATGCTCTTCTGGCTGGACAATAACGAAAACCATCA
>VGZY01000034.1 GCA_016872355.1 SAR202 cluster bacterium
TCTCCTCGCCCAAGGATCGAAAGCCGGGTCCAGATCACCCTTGGAGATCGAGACTGATTCAACCAAAACCAGTCGTACTGACAAAATCACTGAGCAGTAAGACTGACAAAGTCATTGAGCATTGACAGTCGAATGACTTCACTCTAGGTTTTTTACCTCTGACAAGTTAGGCTAAGTCGTATGGCTTCACGCTCAGAGGCAACTCGCCAGCTTCGGGTCTTCGTCCAGCGGCAGGAAGCCGTGGCGGTTGAAGGCGCGGCCGATCTCGTCGTTCGTGAAGCGGTAGACGCGCTTGAGCCAGTCCACCTGGTAGAGGCGGTTGGTGCGGTCCATGGGAGTCCACGGGTGCTCCTCCAGCGGAGTGTGCTTCACAGGGAAGAAGGGCGAGTAGTAGACGCGCTTCAGATTCCAGTCGCCGTAGAGCTGGTCGATGCGCGTGAAGATATCGCGGTCCGTCTCGTTGGCAGCGCCGACGACGAGCTGCGTCGCCTGGCCGACCGCGCCGTTGCCGTGCTTGCGGGTCAGGGTGTCCACCCACTCCATCGGGGCGAGTATGTCCTTTTGAAGGTCCTTCATCGTGCTGATCTTCCGCATGTGCTCCGCAGTGGGCGTTTCCATGTTCACGGACAGGCGGGTGCCCAGGCGGTAGGCCTCCTCGACGAGGGGGTAGCTTGCGCCGGGCATGATTTTCATGTGGATGTAGCCCTTGAAGCCGTGCTTGTTGCGGATGGAGTCCACCACCTTGAGGAGCTTCTCGGTGGTCTTTGAGCCGTCGCCGGCGATGCCGGAGCTGAGGAAAAGGCCGGCGACGGTCTCCCGGCGCTGGAGGTCCATGAAAAGGTTGGCGAGCTCGTCCACTTTGAAGGCGTAGCGCTTGCGCGGCACCCAGTGGCTGTTGGGGCAGTAGAAGCAGTCCATCTTGCACACGTCGGTGAACATGACGCGCAGGAGGCTGATCGTCTTGCCGTTGGGCATCTGCGCCCTGTACACGCCGGGGACGGGGCTGCGGTCGGACGCGGAGTACGGGAGGCGCGACTCCCTGGGGCCGCCGTCGCGCGATGCGGTGTTGCCGCGCCTGGCAAGGAACGCGGCGGAGTTGGCCGGCACGGGGCTTGACGGCTTGGAGAGGATGTCGTCGGAGGCCATGCCGCCGAGGTAAATGAGCTTCTCGTAGACATCGGGCGAGTGGGTGATGAGCAATGGGGGTCCCTCCCTGGCGGGCTGGCTGGACGAGTTGGACTAGTTGGACTTTGTGGACGATTAGAGCGTATAGTACGCATGTTCTGTCAGAGGAGGAGTTTTGGCAACGGGGATTGACAGAGCTATCGGACTGCTGCGCCGCGCGATTCGATGAACTTTGGGAGGGGAGACCTGGCCGCGAAGTAGGCGTATAATCATAGCTATGAACAGTGAGGCAGAGGAAAAGGCCAGACTAAGATGCATCAGGTGTGGACATAGCTGGATCCCGCGCAAAAGCAATCCGGTGCAGTGCCCAGCATGCCATTCCGCCTATTGGTCGCGACCGAAGTCGCAAAGCCCCAAAGCCGCGATCGAGCTTTTTGTGCCTCTTTTTCGACTTATGAACAGGCTTCGCGACGACGGCATAATCAAGGATTGGGCAATATTTGGGTCGGTAGCCTTTCTCTACCACGGCGAACTCGTTATCACCAGAGACGTTGACGTTGTGGTGGAGTGCTCCGTTTCAGAATACGAGGGCACATTGCTTCCGATTCTGCGCCAGTACGGCCGTGAGGACCCGCCAGGCGTGTTCGATTTGAGGACAAAGAAGCTCCAGGTGATTCCAACTGCAGATAAGAAGCTTTACCCCGAACTCGTGGAGAGGGCGGTGACGGCGACCGTGGACGACGTGCCCGTCCGGGTGGCAGTCCCGGAGCATCTGATCATAGAGGCGCTGGACCGGTGGGATTCCAGAAAGCTTGATCCGATGCGAGTCGTATCGCTGTACCCCAAGGCCAACCGGAAATACCTCTATCAATTGATAAAGAAGTATGAAAAAGAAGACCGCAGACTCATCAAGAACATCAAGAGCCTCGGACCGTTCATCAACGGCCCGCTCTTCGGATAGAAGGCCGGAGGAGGTCTGGAAGGCTCGCGCTGCCGCGCGGGAGGCGGAGCGAAACATGTCTTTCGAGGATAAGCTGCGCATTCTGGACGAGCTGTTGATAGAGCTGGCGACCCCTGGCCCTCTCCCCGACTTGCACCCTACAAACCCCATTCAAACCACATCCCGTACACCCGCTTCGAAGGGTCGACGCTAGCGGACCGAAGCGCCGCGCGATTCGATGATCTTTGGGAGGGCGGTGGAGAACTGGCCTTTCGCGAGGACGTGGTCCGCGCCGAGCTTGCGGGCGGCGTCCATGCCGGCGATGTCCGCGTGGGGGCCGAATGCGACGACCTTCACGGCGTCCTTGCGGGCATCGCGCAGGTCCATCAGGATGGCGGCCCAGGCGGAGCTATCCGCCTCGAAGTCGATGAGGACCAGGACGGGCCGTGCCGCCTCATACTCCTTGCTGAACTGGTCGAGCGTGGTTACGAATTTGCAGTCGACGCCGAGGGCGTCGGTGACGTTCTGGATGCGCGGCAGCAGGAACAGGTTACTGCCTACTACGATGACCTTCTCTTTGCCCGCCATTGTGAGCCTCCGACTGGTGCTGCAACGATGGTATCATGGTGGGCGCAGAGACAATTATGAAGTATGAATTGAAGGCGGTGTGTGATGTCCCGTGAGCGGTCGAAGGAAATGTATGCCGCCGCCAGGCAGGTCATCCCCGGCGGCGTGAATAGCCCGGCGAGGTCCTGGCGGTCTGTCGGCGGCGAGCCGCTGTTTATTGCGAAGGCGAAGGGGCCGCGCATCTGGGACGTGGACGGCAACAGCTACATCGACTACGTTGCGAGCTGGGGGCCGATGATTCTGGGGCACGCGCCGGACGCGGTGATAGCGGCGATCAAGCAGACGGCGGAGCGCGGCACCAGCTACGGCGCGCCGACAGAGATGGAGACGACGCTGGCGCAGCTCGTCGTCAAGGCGATGCCGTCCATCGAGATGGTGCGCTTCGTCAGCTCCGGCACCGAGGCGGGGATGAGCGCGCTGAGGCTCGCGCGGGCGTTCACGAAGCGCGACAAGATCATCAAGTTCGACGGCGGCTACCACGGCCACGCGGACGCGCTGCTGGTGAGCGCGGGCTCCGGCGCGGCGGCGCACGGCATCCCGGACAGCGCGGGCGTGACGGCCTCGTTCGCGAAGGACACGCTCGTTTCGGAGTTCAACGACATCGAGTCAGTGGAGAAGCACTTCAAGGCGTTCCCGGACCAGATCGCGGCCATCATCGTCGAGCCCATCCCGGCGAACATGGGCGTCGTCATTCCGAAGTCCGGATTCCTGGAGGGGCTGCGCAAGACGGCGGACAGGTACGGCGCGCTGCTGATCTTCGACGAGGTCATCACCGGCTTCCGCGTGGGGTACGGCGGCGCGCAGGCGCTTTACGGAGTGAAGCCGGACATCACGTGCCTGGGCAAGATCATCGGCGGCGGTATGCCGGTGGGCGCGTACGGCGGCCGCCGCGACGTCATGCAGACCGTCTCGCCCCTAGGGCCGATGTACCAGGCGGGCACCCTCTCCGGCAACCCCGTCGCGATGGCGGCGGGCATTGCGACGCTGGAGGCGCTGGCGAAGCCGGGCGTGTACGAGGCGCTGGAGGCGAAGGGCTTCCGGCTGGCGTGGGGCCTTCAGAAGGCGTTCAAGAAGTCGGTCACGATCAACCGCGTGGGCTCGATGATGACCGTATTCTTCACGACGAGCCCCGTGACGGCGTGGCAGTCCGTTGCGACGACTGACAAGGCGGCGTACGGGCGCTTCTTCCACAAGATGCTGGAAGAGGGCGTCTACCTGGCGCCGGCCAACTTCGAGGCGTTCTTCGTCTCCACCGCGCACACGGACGCGGACATAGACGCGACGGTGGCCGCGGCGGGGAGAGTGGTGGGGAAGGGGATTTAGGGGTGTTCCTCCTCTCCCCGAGGGAGAGGCCTTTGCGGCTCTGCGCAAAGGGTGAGGGCTACGGCTGTTGGATCGATGGCGATGGCTGTAGGGCCGGCACCCCGCCAACTTCTCTCTCCCCAGCCCTCTCTCTCCGATCCATTCGCAGAGCCTCAGGACTAGCTTCAGAGAGAGGGGGTAAGGCAGGCAGCCAACAGCCAAACAGCCTTAGCCCTCACCCTACGGATAAGGCCCCGTAGGCCTCTCCCTCGGGGAGAGGAGGAACAGCCGCCCTCACCGGTCCGTCCGCCGCGGCGGACCGGACCACCTCTCCCGCGGACCCGGGAGAGGAACAAAGCGAACAGCCGACACCCTCTCTGTCCCGCAAAGCCGGGACATCTCACCCATCAAGGGGGAGAAACGATGACCTCCCCGGCCGTTCCCAGCACCCAGCACCTAGCACCCAGAACCCCTCTCTCTACGTCCTCTGCGCTCTCTGCGGTTAAACCGTCTTCGCCCCCGCCGTCGTCGCTGCCTTCCTCAATCGCGTGATGGACTCCGCTACGCCGCCTTCGCCGGCGTAGACTGCGTTGCCGGCGACCAGGACTGTGGCGCCGGCGGCTACTGCCGTGCGGATGGTGGTGGGGTTGATGCCGCCGTCTACCTCAAGCTCGGTGGGGAGGCGGCGCTGGTCGATGAGGGCGCGGATGCGGGCGATTTTGCTTACCTGGCTTTCGATGAAGGACTGGCCGCCGTAGCCGGGGTTGACGGTCATGACGACGACCATGTCCAGGTCCGGGAGCAGATATTCCAGCGCGGCGACGGGTGTGGCCGGGCTGAGGGCGAGGCCCGCCTTGAGGCCGGCGGACTTGATCTGCTGGAGGGTGCGGTGGAGGTGGCCGCCGACCTCTGCGTGGACCGTGACGATGTTCGCGCCGCCGTCCGCGAGGTCTTTGATGAAGTCCTGCGGGCGGGACACCATCATGTGGACGTCCAGCGGCAGGTCGGTCCAGCGGCGGATGGCCTTGACCATCTTGGGGCCGAATGTTATGTCCGGGACGAAGTGGCCGTCCATGACATCCACGTGGACCATGTCCGCGCCGCCTTTCGATGCCTCCGCGACCTGCTCGCCGAAGCGGCTGAAGTCGGCGGAGAGTATCGAAGGGGCTATCTTGATTCTGCCTTTAGAGAGCATGTTCGGCCTTCAGCCTTTCCCGCGCCTCGGCCAGCGCCTGGTCCACCCGCGCGGGGGCGGTGCCGCCCGGCACGTCGCGCGCCTCGATGGACGATTCGACGGAGAGGGCCAGCACGGAGCCCTCGAAGTGCATCGAGAACTTCTGGTAGGTCTCCAGCGGCAGCTCGTGGAGCTTCTTGCCGTGCTCAACGGCGTACGCCGAGAGCCGCTTCACGATGCCGTGCGCCTCGCGGAAGGGCAGGCCCTTCTCCACCAGGTAGTCCGCGATGTCCGTCGCCAGGACGTTGCTCGCCTGGGCGGCCTCGTACATGCGCTTGGGGCGGAGCTCCATCGTCTCGATCATACCCGTCGTGACGGTGATCGTGGGGATGAGGGTATCGACGGTGTCGAAGAAGCCCTCCTTGTCCTCCTGCATGTCGCGGTTGTAGGTCATGGGGAGGCCCTTCATCATCGTCAGGAGGCCCATGAGGTTGCCGTAGACGCGGCCGGTCTTGCCGCGAGCGAGCTCCGCGTAGTCCGGGTTGCGCTTCTGGGGCATGATGCTGCTGCCGGTGGTGTAGGTGTCGCTCATCTTGATGAAGCCGAACTCCTCGGACGACCAGAAGACGAGCTCCTCGGCCATGCGCGAGAGGTGCATCATCGCGATCGCAGCGGCGGACTGGAAGTCCAGGAGAAAGTCGCGGTCGGAGACGGCGTCCATGCTGTTCGCCGAGATCGCCGTGAAGCCGAGCTCCCCCGCGACGGTGTAGCGGTCGATGTTGTACGGGACGCCCGCCATGGCACCGCTGCCGAGGGGCATGACGTCCGCGCGGGCGTAGGCCTGGCGGAAGCGCTCGGCGTCGCGCGTGAACATCTCGAAGTAGGCGAGCATGTGGTGGGCGAAGAGGACGGGCTGGGCGCGCTGGACGTGCGTATAGCCGGGGAGGATGACGCCCTGGCTGTTGGCGGCGCGGTCGAGCAGCGCCTGCCGGAGGGCCTTCAGCCCGGCGACGGTCTGCCGGATAACGTCCTTGGTGTAGAGGCGCACGTCGGTGGAGACCTGGTCGTTGCGCGAGCGGGCGGTGTGCAGCCTGCCGGCGGCCTCGCCGATCTTGTCGTGCAGGCGGCGCTCGATGTTCATGTGAACGTCCTCGAGCTCGGCCTTCCACGGGAAGCTCCCGGTCTCGATCTCCTGCCGGATCTCCTCCAGGCCGCGGACGATGTCGTCCACATCCGCCTGCGTGATGATCCCCTGCCTGCCCAGCATCCGCGCGTGGGCGATGGAGCCAGCGATGTCCTGCCTGTACAGGCGGCGGTCGTACTGGTAGGAGAGCGTGTAGTCGATGGGGTTGTAATTGTTGGTCACGATGCAGTCTCGCGTTGGGTTATGGAGAGCCACGGATAGTATATGGGATTTTGCGGCGGTGCGGGCGGGCGTATGATGTGGAGGTGGAACCATCCATCGTGCTGTTCGACGGCGTGTGCAACCTGTGCAACAGCTCGGTGCAGTTCATCATCGACCGGGACCCGAAGCGGCGGTTTGTGTTTGCGTCGCTGCAGTCGGAGGTGGGGAAGGCGGTGTTGGCAGGGGCCGGTATCGATGATGAGTGGGCGGGAGAGAGCGTTGTGCTGGTCACCGGGGGGCGGGCGCACCGCGAGTCCGGGGCCGCGCTGCGCATTGCGCGGCGGCTGAGGGCGCCGTGGCCGGCGCTGTACGCGCTGATCGCCGTGCCGCCGTTCCTACGCAACGCCGTGTACAGGCTCGTGGCGCGTAACCGCTACCGGTGGTTCGGCCGGCGGGACGTCTGCCGGGTGCCGGGGCCGGGCGATGAGGAGCGGTTTTTGGGGTGATGGTGGGAGGGTGAGACGAGCGGGGAGCAAATTGTCCCTCTGACTGCATAATGTTAGGATGTTGCTAAGATAGAAAGTGGACCAGACCCTTAGCCACAGATTTACCCGCAGAACCAGGATTCCTACATGAAGGTAATAGATCTTTTTTCAGGCGCGGGAGGCTTGTCGCTGGGAGTGAAGCGCGCTGGTTTCGAGATAGTGGCGTGCGTGGAAATCAATCGCGACGCGATGGACACTTACATAAGCCATGACGCTGACGCCACCCACTTCAATCAGGATGTGCGGTCGGTCGACTTCAGGAGATATCGTGGCATTGCCGATCTAGTTATTGGTGGTCCGCCGTGCCAGCCATTCTCTGTTGGAGGACTGCGGAGGGCCAGCGACGATTCTAGGGACATGATTCCGGAGTTCATTCGATGTCTTGATGAAGCGCAACCGGAAGTGTTCCTGCTGGAAAACGTGCCCGGGCTTCTCCTTAAGAGGGCGCGACCATATTTTGAGTCCGTGCTGACGAGGCTTGCTTCGCGTGGCTACATATTGAATTGGGCCGTGTTGAACTCCGCTGACTATGGAATTCCGCAGAGACGACGACGGCTCTTCGTGATGGGTTCGAAGCGCAACCAACTTAAGTTCCCGCAGCCTTCGCATGGCCCTGACGCAAGCGTCCCTCACGTAAGAGCTCTCGATATCTTAGGCAATGAGCCAATCGGTGAAGCGCCAAATTGTCAAGTTAAATTCGCCAAGTTCCCTGATTTGCGCCCAAGCCCGTACGCAGGGCATATCTACAATGGCGGCGGCAGGCCAATAGACCCGGACGGTCCGAGCCACACTATCTTAGCTTCGTCCGGTGGATACAAAACTCATTGGATAGACACAGAGAATGTTGCGCCGGACTATCATAGGTATCTCATGTCCGGAGGCCCCCCTCGTGCAGGGGCTGTGCCCGGTGCAAGGCGGCTCAGTGTGGAAGAATGTGCAATCCTGCAGACTTTTCCAAGGGAACTCAAATTTCGTGGCCGGCGTTCGGCTCAGTACATCCAAGTGGGAGATGCCGTCCCTCCGGATTTGGCTTATTCGGTTGCCGTGTCCTTGAGAGATCAAATGCAAGGCGCTTCGTTGTCTGGCAGTATGAAGGAGGCTTTCGCAAGGACAAGCATTCAAGGGAGATTCTACTTTTGAGTGAGAGAAACGGAAGCGTCGAGAACGCCGTGGATTTGCTGTTAAGCTTGGTTGACAAACTGGCCGCGGGTGGGGAGTTAGAGAAACCAATACCAAGTACTCTCGCGGATCTATTCGACAGCCATGTCAAAGGGCAAGCGGGCAGCATCAAATTGGCCTGTGCCTTTTTGGTTGCTTATTCTGTGGTTGACCGAAAATGGAACGGCAAATCGGTTCCGGTGGGTATTCGGGGGAAATACGGCGACGAGAAATTTGCGACTGAATTGAACAGAAGGTATGTGACATTCCATGGGCAAATTGTAGCTTTCGGTGAAAATCTGGGTTGGAAAGGTGCGGTGAAGCAGTTTGATTTGTCAAAGGACAAGCGCTTTGCGCCCTTTCTTGCAAAGCTGAAGATCTTGACCCAGGAAGACCGCCGGATGCTAGTTGATCATGTTGCTTGGAGGATAGCCGATTCACGTACTCTTCCAAAGGCCTTGCCACCTCTTCCCAGCACATATCTTTCATACGCAAGAAGTCTTGACCTCTGTCACCGTATTCTTGATATGCACACCGAAGGCCACGTTCAACAATTCCTAGTCGCGGCCTTCTTGGAAGAACACAGAAAGCGCTTCGGCCACAAAATTGTTACCCATCATCCACATGCTCCAGACAAATTTGACCGTACCGCCGGTGACATTGAAGAGTTCCGTGAAAACATGCTGCTGGCTGCCTATGAAGTGACCGTCAGATCGGATTAGAAGAATAGGGTCACCGACTTCGAGAAAAAAGCTGCTTTTGGGAAATTGAAGAGGTACGTCATATTTGCGGCGAACGTACGGTCCGACAAAGATCTCTATCCAGCCTCCCGCCTTGTGGAATTCGTGGATAAGGCTGCCATCGACTTGGCGGTAGTGGACATCTCGGACTTTTTCGCAGTGTTTTGTGCAGAGTTGAACCGAGACGAATTGCTATCGGCGTTCAACAGGACTTATCAGATGCTTGCAGATCCTAATTTGTCCGGGCGAGAGGAATTCATGGCCGCTTACCGGGAAGTCACTAACGAATGGCAAGAAGTTTTGCGTTAACTTATCTAACCGGTTCGCATGCTGCCCATCATCCCCCTCTCCTTGCCCCGTCTCCCCCTCAGTGCTATATTTCTCCTCCATGTGGTAACCTAACCTGAAATCTGGTTTTCGGAAGCTGTGCACTCTCTGAAGAAAGCATGAGGTTGTGTAGATGTGCGGTATTAGCGGTCTCCTGTACAAGAACGACCGGAAGCGCGGGCAATCCAGCATCGGCGCGGATTTGACGAAGATGCTGGACTCGATGGCCCACCGGGGCAAGGACTCCAGCGGCTTCACCATCGGCGGTGAGGACATTCCGGACGACTACATCATCCGCGTGTGGACGGAGGACGAGGAGCATGCGAAGGATGTCCTCGCCCGGGCGGAGGAGTCCGTGGCGAAGGTTGGCGGCGTGGTCAACACGAAGCACGCCGTGGGGCAGTTCCTGCGCATGACGGTCAACTACGAGGGCGAGGTGCCCGACCTGGCGGCGGCGCTCCTCAAGACGAAGGGCGTCGAGGTGCACAGCATCGGTGAGTCGTCCGAGGTTATCAAGGACGTTGGCACCGCGACCGACATGGACCACAAGCACCACCTGAGCAAGTACCGTGGCACGCACGGCATCGGCCACGTGCGCATGGCGACCGAGAGCAAGGTGGACATCACCCACGCGCACCCCTTCTGGGCGTACCCGTTCCCGGATATCACCGTCGTCCACAACGGCCAGCTAACGAACTACCACAAGCTGAAGCGCCACCTTGAGGACAACGGCCACCACTTCCAGACGCACAACGACTCGGAGATAATCTCCGTGTTCCTCGCGGATACGCTGTCCAAGGGCGCGACTCTTGAGGAGGCGCTGAAGGAGTCGCTGACGGCGCTGGACGGCACGTTCACGTACCTGGTTTCCACGCGCGACGGCATCGGCTGCGCGAAGGACAAGTGGGCAGCGAAGCCCCTGGTCATAATGGAGACCGAGGACACCGTCGCGATTGCGTCGGAGGAGGTCGCGCTGCGGCGCGTCTTCTCTGAGGAGATAAACCGCGTCGAACCGCAGGAGAACGAGGTGATGGTTTGGTCAGTCTAGACGCGAGCAAGATGACGGTCACAGAGGTTAACCAGGCGATCAAAACAGCAGCCAAGAAGGGCGAGGAGATTACGGTCCTGAACCCCCAGGCGCAGCACAACATTGCCGTGTGTGTGCTCGAGAAGTGCAAGATCGATATCAAGGGCAGCGTGGGCTACTACAGCGCCAGCCTGCTCGACGGTCCGGATGTTGTCATCGAGGGCAACGCCGGGTGGGCTATGGGCGAGAACCTGATGAGCGGCAAGATCACGCTAAAGAAGGATGCCGGCGCGTCCGTGGGCGCGAGTATGCGCGGCGGCGAGATCGTCATCGGCGGCAACGCGGGAGCGCGGGCCGGCATCGCGATGAAGGGCGGGACGATGATCGTCCGTGGCAACACCGGCTTCCTGACCGGTTTCATGATGCAAAAGGGCAATATAATCGTGTGCGGAGACGTCGGCGAGGCCGTCGGCGACTCTATGTACGAGGGTGTCATCTACGTCGGCGGCAAGATAGGCTCGCTCGGCGCCGACGCAAAGGTGGAGGTGCCCTCCGAGGGCGAGCTGATCTCGATATGGAACGAGCTTGAGCGCAACGGCATAACGGAAAAGCCGCGCTTCAAGAAGGTGGTCTCAGAGAAAAAGTTCTACCACCTGGACAAGCTGGAAAGAATGGAAAAGACGGTACTTTAGGGGTGCTGGGTGCTAGGTTCTGGGTGCCGGGTCCGAACCGAAACCCGGGACCGTACACCCGGCATTCGGCTGTTCACCCAGCCCCTAGCACCCAGCACCTAGCACCCTTGATTGGAGATTCCCATGGTATTCCCAAGCAGTCAGATATTCACGCCGCACGTGATGGATGACATCCACGCAAAGGCGCAGCTCGGCCGGTACCGCATACGCGGCTTCGCCACCTTCCAGAAGGTGACGCACTTCGACGACCTTACCTTCCTCTCGACGGGCCTGACCCGCTTCCCGCTTGAGGGGTACAAGGAGAAGTGCGAGACGCGCGTCACCATCGGCGCGCGGTACGCAAAGGAACCGCTGGTACTCGAGACGCCCATCTACATTACCGGCATGAGCTACGGCGCTCTCTCCGGCAACGCAAAAGAGGCGCTCGGCCGCGCCGCGGCTATGGTCGGCACCGCGAGCTGCACAGGCGACGGCGGCATGTACCCGCCTGAGCGGGAGGCCTCAAAGAAGCTCATCTACCAGGTGCTGCCCAGCCGCTACGGCTACAACCCCCACCACCTCGTCCAGGCACAGGCGCTGGAGATCGTCGTGGGCCAGGGCGCGAAGCCCGGCACCGGCGGCATGCTGATGGGCATGAAGATCCTGGACCACATCGCGGAGATGCGCGACCTGCCGGCGGGCATCGACCAGCGCAGCCCGACGCGCCACCCGGACTGGCTTGGCCCCGACGACCTGGCGATCAAGATCGACCAGCTCCGCGAGGCGACGGACGGGCGCATCCCCATCCACGTCAAGCTCGGCGCGTGCCGCGTGACGGACGACGTCAAGCTGGCCGCGAAGGCGGGCGCCGACGCGATCGTGATAGACAGCATGGTGGCGGGCACCGGCGCGTCGGCAGAGGTCCTCCTCGACCACAGCGGCATCCCGACCGTCCCGGCGATCGTCATGGCCCGCGAGGCCCTGCGCGACATGGGGCTGTACGGCAAGGTCAGCCTGATTGCCTCCGGCGGCATCCGCAGCGGCGCGGACGCGGCGAAAGCCCTGGCCCTGGGCGCGGACGCCGTCGCGATAGGCATCGCGGCGCTGATCGCCCTGAACTGCAACAAGGAGCTTCCCGGCGTGACCGACTTCCAGAAGGAGGTCGGCGTGCCGGCCGGCATGTGCCACCACTGCCACACCGGGAAGTGCCCCGTCGGCATCACGACGCAGACGCCGCACCTGGTCAAGCGCCTGGACCCGCAGGAGGGCGCGGAGCGCGTCGCCAACTTCATCAACTCGATGACGATGGAGATGGCGCTCCTGACCCGCTCGCTCGGCAAGAGCAGCGTCAAGAGTCTCGAGCCGGAGGACCTGGCGGCGCTGACAATCGAGGCGTCCGCGATGGCGCGCGTGCCGTTGGTGGGGACGAACAAGGTCTACTAGGAAACGTTCAGCACGGCGGCCAACCGGCGGCTATGCGTTCTGTAGCCTGCACGATTTATCGTGCAGGCCCGGTTCACCGGCCCAGCCTGGTGCGCAACGCGAGCGCGATGAATCGCGCGGGCTAAAAGGGTACAAGGGAAGGTCGATTCGACGGCGCTATAACCACAATTTGGGAGCAGGCAAACAAAGGCATGACGACATCTCCCTGCGATGTGTGCCAGCGCATCGAGCTGATAAAGCGGAACGAGAACCCGCACTTCGTCAAGGAGATGAAGACCGGGTACGTTGTCCTGGGCCAGAAGCAGTTCTTCCGCGGCTACACGGTCTTCCTCAGCAAGCAGCACATCTTCGAGCTGCACGAGCTGGACAGGGAGTCGCGGCAGCTTTTCCTGAACGAGATGTCGTTGGTCGCGGAGGCTGTTTACCGCGCGTTCAAACCGGTAAAGATGAATTACGAGCTCCTCGGCACCGGCACCCCGCACATGCACTGGCACCTGTTCCCGCGCCACAAGGACGACCCTCTGCCGGGCCGCCCGGTCTGGTACATCCCGGACGAGGTCAGAGACTCGCCAAAGTCGATACCGACGGACGCGCAGCGGAACGCGCTAAAAAAGAGCTGCGCGCAGCACCGGATAGCCTCTCCTGATATGTAGCCCGCCGAATCATTATTGTGGGCTGTGGAAGCACCGACCAAACCAGATACATCACCACCACCTTACCAAGGAGTCCAGCACGATGACGAAGCGCGAAGACATCCGACGGCAGATGGACAAGGACGGCATCCAGTACATCCTGGTGCAGTTCGTCGATATCAACGGCGCGGCGAAGTGCAAGATGGTGCCCGTGCGTCACTTCGACGACGTTATCGACGAGGGCGCGGGCTTCGCTGGGGCGGCGGTGCTGGGGATGGGGCAGGGACCGCACTCGCACGACATGCTCGCGCGCATCGACCTGGACACCTACAGCGTCGCGCCGTGGGAGACGGGGGTAGCGCGGTTCGCGGCGGACCTGTTCGTGGACGGCCAGCCGTACCCGTACTGCCCGCGCCAGAACTTCAAACGCGTGCTCGGGGATGCAAAGGAGCAGGGCTACATCTTCAATGTGGGCGTCGAGCCTGAGCACTTCCTGGTGACGCGCGACGAAAAGGGCAAGGTGGCGATCTGGGACCCTGACAAGCTGGACACGCTGTCGAAGCCGTGCTACGACTTCAAGGGCATCTCCGGCGCGATGGGCTACCTCCGGGACCTCATGGACGGGATGACGCGCGTGGGCTGGGACACCTACCAGTCCGACCACGAGGACGCGAACGGCCAGTACGAGGTCAACTTCGTTTACTCGGACGCTCTGACGACGGCCGACCGCTTCACCTTCTTCAAGATGATGACCAGCCAGTACGCCAAGAAGTACGGCGCGATATCGACCTACATGGCCAAGCCGTTCGCGGACCGCACAGGCAGCGGCGGCCACATCCACTACCACGTCGCGGACGCCAAGAGCGGCGACAACCTCTTCACCGATATGAAGGACAAGCAGAACCTGGGCCTGTCCGAGTTCGCGTACCACTTCATCGGCGGCATCTTCGCCCACGCGCCCGCGCTATGCGCGATCAACTCGCCTACGGTAAACTGCTACAAGAGGATACAGATAGGCCAGGGCCTGTTCGGCTCCCGCT
This sequence comes from SAR202 cluster bacterium, assembly GCA_016872355.1. Classification (NCBI taxonomy): domain Bacteria; kingdom Bacillati; phylum Chloroflexota; class Dehalococcoidia; species SAR202 cluster bacterium. Next base: position 14,097 of record VGZY01000034.1, read on the forward strand.
CCGGGTTCAACTGGACGCCGGCGTTCGTGTCGTACGGCGACAACAACCGTACGCAGATGATCCGCTGCGCCGGTCCGGGCCACCTGGAGGACAGGTCGGTGTCGTCGGCGACGAACCCGTACCTGCAGCTGGCGGCGTACCTGACGGCGGGGATGGACGGCGTCAAACGCAAGCTCGATCCGGGCAAGGCGTACCTGGGCAACCTCTACGAGCTCGGCCTCGCGGAGATCCAGCGGCGCGGCATCAAGATACTGCCGCAGAGCCTGCCGGAGGCGGTTGAGGAGCTCAAGAAGGACAAGGTAGTGCAGGGCGCGCTCGGCCCCATCGCGGACGAGTTCATCAAGCTCAAAGAGGCCGAGTGGCGGGACTACCACCGCACGGTCAGCCAGTGGGAGTTAGACCGCTACCTGACGATGTTCTAGGGAGGGCGACCTGTCCCCGTAGATGGATGCGGCAATGAGACAATGAACGGTAAGGATAAGCTCCCGAGTGGACGGGACGAAAACAGGGTCCTCAGAGTTATCTCGCACTACGAGCATCAGAGCGAAAATGAGGCTGAAGAAGAAGACGAGATGACGTTGGAGCGCGTGAGGGGAGAGGACGGCCATGAAGACGACAACATACAAGCACCTTGAGCGGCGGACGGACAAGCGCTCGAAGCATCTGTTCATCAAGGGCACTAATATCAGGGCGTCTACCATTTGGCACGACACCTATATTGAGGTAATGTCGGCGGCGGAAATAGCCGAAGACAGGGAGTTGCCCGTCGAGGCGATTTACGAAGCGCTTCACTTTTGCCAGGAAAACTGGAAGCTGATCGTTGAGGAGAGCAGACAGGAGGGTGAGCTCCTGGAATCACTAAATCTTCCAAAACCCGCCGAAAAGGCTTCATGAGGATATATCTCGATGAAGATATGGACGCCAAGAAATTGGCATCCATGTTGCGGCTGTCCGGCCACGAGGTGCTTGAGACCAGTAAGGCGGGAAATAAGGGTCGTAGCGACGAGGAGCAGCTCCGATACGCGTCCGATCTCAAAATGGCAGTGATGACCGCAAACGTTAAGCATTTTACCGAGTTGCATCAGAGTTGGAGACAGAGGAAGATACGACACGCTGGGATTTTAATAGTCCATAAGCTGAACGATTTCCGCGACAGCTATGCACTCGTCGTAGCGGCCGTTACCAATCTTGAAAGCAGCGGCCTGAAGATCGCCAACCAGCTGCACAACCTTAGCTTCTGGAGATAGGCCCGTAAGGGCAGAATCACACCTACTATGGCCTTCCTACTTACCTGTCCTAACTGCGGCGAGCGCGATGTTCATGAGTTCCGCTTCGGCGGCGAGCTGAACAAGCGCCCCGCGCCCGATGCCGCGCCGGAGACTTGGGCGACGTATTTTTACACCCGCCGCAACGTGGCGGGCGAGCAGAAGGAGTGGTGGTACCACAGCTTCGGCTGCCGCAAATGGCTCATCGCGCTCCGCAACACCGTTACAAACCAGGTGATCAAGACATCCTGGCCCGAAGAGGCCTTACCCTAGATGGTCAACACGAATACCCAATCGCGCCTTCCCCTCCGTCCCACCCACCTCATCGATCAGGACAAGCAGGTCAGCTTTTACTTCAACGGGCAGCAGGTCTCGGCCTACGCCGGCGACACCATCGGCTCGGCGCTGTACGCCTCCGGGGTGCGCATATTCAGCCGCAGCTTCAAGTACCACAGGTCGCGCGGGCTGCTGTGCGGCGCCGGGCGGTGCCCGAACTGCCTGATGACCGTGGACGGCGCGCCGAACGTGCGCTCGTGCACCACGCGCGTGGAGGCCGGCATGAAGGTGACGGGCCAGAACGCGTGGCCCTCGCTGGAGCACGACGCGCTGTCCGTGTTGGATAAGATGACGCCGCTGATGCCGGTGGGCTTCTACTACAAGACCTTCCACAAGCCCAAGCTCTTCTGGGAGGTCGCGAGCCCGATCATCAAGCGCGTCGCGGGCATCGGCGCGGTGGACCTGGAGAACTACCCGAAGGAGCACTCGCACCACGAGAACCTGCATACGGACGTCGCCGTCATCGGCGGGGGGCCGGCGGGGATGTCGGCGGCGCTGGCGGCGGCGGAGGCTGGCGCGCGCGTGACGATCATCGACGACCAGCTCAACCTGGGCGGCCACCTGCGGTTCGACGGCAGGACGCACCGGGGCATGCACGGCATGGCGGACATGGCCGGGTACGAGGTTGCGGCGGCGCTGCGGGGCAGAGTGGAGTCGGTCAGGAACATCCAGGTGCTGAGCGACGCGATTGTGTTCGGCCTGTACGAGGGCAACTTCGTCGCGATCAACCAGCGCGGCAAGGTGATGCACATGAGGGCGAAGCGCGTCGTCGTCGCGACGGGCGCGCAGGAGTCGCCGCTGACGTTCGACCGCAACGATATCTCGGGTGTGATGCTGAGCACCGCGGCGCAGCGCCTGATGCACCTGTACGGCGTCAGGCCCGGCGCGAGCGCGATCATCGGCACGGCCAGCGACCACGGCTACCACGTCGCGAGGGAGCTGCTGGACGCAGGGGTGCGAATTGCCGCCGTCGCGGACGCGAGGCCTTCGTTCCCGAGCGGGCTGGATGCGGCGCAGGCGTTGCAGTCGGCGGGCGTGCTTGTGCTGCCGTCGCACGCGGTGGCGCGGGCTGAGGGCTCGCGCAGGGTCGTGGGCGGCGTCGTGGCGCGCATCGAGGGCGGAGCGGTGACCAGGGAAGAGCGGCAGCTGGACTGCGATCTGATACTTATGAGCGGCGGCTTCCAGCCGGTGACGAGCCTGCTGCAGCAGGCGGGCGCGAATCTGAAGTACGATGCGGCCGCAGGCGCGACCGTCCCGGCCGACCTGCCTCAGGGCGTCTACGCGGCGGGCAAGGTGACGGGGACGCGCGATGCGCACGTCTCGATCATGCAGGGGCGGCTGTCGGGGCTGGAGGCCGTGGGCGGCCTCGCGGGGAAGGCGGCGAGCGCGCAGGAAATCGCGGCGATACGGGATGCCGTGTCGCATCTCCAGAACGGGACGCGCGAGAAGATAACGACCGTTGAGCCGCCCATCGCGCCGGGGAACGGGTCGAAGCAGTTCGTCTGCTTCTGCGAGGACATCACCGCGAAGGATGTGGCGCAGGGCGTGGACGAGGGGTTCGAGGACGTCCAGATACTGAAGCGCTACAGCACCGTGACGATGGGGCCGTGCCAGGGCAAGATGTGCCACCGTCAGTACGTCACCATCGTCTCCAACCGCACGGGCGCGTCCATCGACAGCCTCGGCTCGACGACCGCGCGGCCGCCGTTCCTGCCCGTGACGCTGGGCGACCTGGCCGGACCGGCGCACATGCCGCGCAAGCGCACGGCGATACACCGCGTGCACGAGGCGATGGGCGCGAAGATCGTCGACGTCAGCCCGTGGCTCAGACCGCACAACTACGGCGACCCCAAGGCGGAGACGATGGCCGTGCGCAAGGCGGTCGGCATCATCGACGTCAGCACGCTCGGCAAGCTGGACGTGGCGGGCAAGGACGCCGCGAAGCTGCTCGACAAGGTCTACACGCACCGATTCTCCGACCTCCGGCCGGGGCGCATCCGCTACGGAATCATCACCGGCGACAACGGCGCGATCATGGACGACGGCACGGTGACGAGGCTGTCGGAAGACCGCTACTTCGTGACGACCTCTACGGCGAACATTGATGTGGTTGAGGAGTGGTTCAAGTGGTGGATGGCCGGCACGGGCATGTGCTGCCACGTAACGAACATCACCTCCGGCTACGCGGCGATCAACGTCGCCGGCCCGAAGGCGCGCGACGTGCTGAAGAAGCTGACCTCGGTAGACCTTTCGTCCAAGGCCGCGCCGTACATGAGCGCGACCGAAGCCGTCGTGGCGGGCGTGCAGACGCGGCTGCTGCGCATCGGCTTCGTGGGCGAGACGGGCTGGGAGCTGCACTTCCCGGCGGAGTACGGCGAGTACATGTGGACGACTCTCATGGACGCGGGCAAGGAGTTCGGCATCTCGCCGTTCGGCCTGGAGGCGCAGCGCGTCCTCCGCCTTGAGAAGAAGCACATCATCCCCGGCCAGGATACGGACATCCTGAGCAACCCGCTCAGCGCGAACGCGGAGTGGGCGGTGAAGTTCGACAAGCCGGATTTCATCGGTCGCGGCGGATTGCTGGCGTCCCAGAAGTGGGGGATGAAGACCAAGCTCGTCGGCTTCGTGATGGTCGATCCTATCGTCCCGCACGACGGCTCGCCGATAGTCCTCGCGGGCACGCCTGTGGGGCGCGTCACGAGCGCGAGGATGAGCCCGACGATCGGCAAGGGCTTCGGCCTGGCGTGGGTGCCGACGCGGCTGGCGACGGACGGGACGGTCATACAGATAAGCGTCGATGGGCGGCTCTTCACCGCCGAGGTGCAGAACGCGCCGGTATACGATCCTGAAGGCGTACGGTTAAGAGAATGACGACTAAAAAGTGGACCCCAATCGCCCGAAGCGCCCTGCATGGCTGGCACACCGGCCACGGCGCCACATTCACCAACATCGGCGCGTGGCAGGTGCCCGCGCGGTACAGGCCTGTGGAGGACGAGCTCGCCGGAGTTCGCGGCTCCGCCGGCATCTGCGATATCAGCCTCGTCGGCAAGCTGCGGCTGCAGGGCAAGGGCCTCAGCGCCCAGCTCAAGACCGCGTTCCCGAACTTCCCGGGCCTGACCCCCGGCAAGATGATGGAGCACAAGCTTGCCGCGACGGGCGAGCTTCCGATACGCGTCGCCGCGCTGACGGCGGAGGACGCGCTGGTGATCACGACGCCCGGCCAGTCCGAGGCGGTCCTGAAGGCGATCTCCGCTGTCCCGTCCGACTGCGCCCACGGCGTAGACGTGACGTCCGTGACGGCGATGTTCCGCATCATGGGGCCCCACGCGCGAAACGTGCTGTCGGCGGTGGTGCTGGAGGATATCGGGCCGGCAGCGTTCCCGGACATGTCCGTCATCCAGGGCCGCATCGCGGACGTGCACGGGATACTGCTGCACGCGGACGCGAAGAGTGGCCCGGCGTACAGCCTGTACGTGAGCAGGGACTATGCGGAGTATATGTGGGAGGAGCTGATCGAGACGGGCCATGCGACGCCGTTCGGGATGGAGGCACATGCCAAGCTGGCGTAAGACAAGAGTTAATCGCAGAGTACGCAAAGGACGCAAAGTTAGGACAAAGAGATGAAGGACGAGGCGGTTGTTCTTAATCGCATCGCAAAAGAGATAATTGGGGCGGCTATTGAGGTGCATAAGACCCTGGGCCGGGCCTCCTCGAATCCGCCTATGAAGCGTGCCTTGCTCATGAACTAACGCTGAGGGGGGTTTAGGGTCGAGCTGCAAAAGCCGCTGCCTGTGGTTTACAAAGAGGTACAGTTGGAAATCGGATACAGGCTCGACCTGTTGGTCAACGGCTGCGTCATTGTAGAGATAAAGGCGGTTGAGGCGATTGCACCGGTTCACAAAATGCAAATCTTGTCATACTTGAGGATTACGGGCCTGCATCTAGGATTGCTGTTGAATTTCAACGTAGATTTGATGAGAGATGGAATACTTCGCATAGTTAACGATTTTCCAGACCCGGACCCTAAACCGGAATCAATAAAGTCTTCTACTTTGTCTTAACTTTGCGTTCTTTGCGTACTCTGCGATTAATTCTTCTTCGGAGCTCTCATGGTCTTACAGCTATTTACAAAGAGCCGCATGTGGCGAAAGTCTGAACTCAAGGACCGGTATGATGTCGTCATTATCGGCGGCGGGGTACATGGGCTTGCAACCGCGTACTACCTGGCGAAGTTGGACAAGGGCCTCGACATCGCCGTCCTGGATAAGTCTTACCTTGGCGCCGGCGGCAGCGCGCGGAGCACGGCGATTATCCGCGCCAACTACCTGACGGTGGAGGGCATCCCGTTCTTCCGGGAGAGCCTGAAACTGTACGAGGACCTTTCGCAGGACATGAACTTCAACATCATGTTCAACCAGATGGGGCGCCTGGACCTGGGCCACACGGAGTCGGCGCTATTTACCTTGCGGCAGCGGGCGGAGTTCAACCAGCTCCTGGGAGTCGACAGCCGCATGATCGGGCCGGACGAGATCAAGCGCCTCATCCCCGTGATGGACATGAGGGTGGGGAAGACCTTCCCTGTGATGGGCGCGCTGTACCACCCTCCGGCGGGCGTCGTGCGCCATGACGCCGTCGTGTGGGCGTATGCGCGCGGGGCGGACCGCGAGGGCGTTGAGCTGCACCCGTTCACCGAGGTTACGGGGATCACGATGGACCACGGTCGCGTGACGGGCGTGGAGACGACGAAGGGCAAGATCAGCGCGGGCATCGTCATGAGCGCGACGGCGGGGTGGACGTCCACGATCACGAAGATGGTGGGGCTGAACGTGCCGATCACGACTTACCCCTTGCAGGCGTGCGTCACCGAGCCCATCAAGCCGTTCATGCACACGACCATATCGTCCGCGAACCTTCACGTCTACGTGTACCAGACCGACCGGGGCGAGATGGTCATCGGCGGCCCGGTCAACCACTACCCGTCGTACAGCTTCAAGTCCACGCTGCACATCCTGGAGGAGCTGGCCGCGCACGTGCTGGATCTCTTCCCGCAGCTGCGCGGCGTGCGCCTGATGCGCCAGTGGGCGGGCCTGTGCGATATGACGCCGGACTACGCGCCGATCATCGGCAAGGTGGACGGCATCGAGAACTTTATCCTCAACTGCGGCTGGGGCACGTGGGGCTTCAAGGCAGGCCCGATCTCCGGCAAGTGCACGGCCGAGCTCATCCACTACGGCAAGCCGCCGAAACTGATCGAATCATTCGGCCTTGACCGTTTCAGCAATGGTAAGCTGGTAAATGAGAGGGCCTCCGCGCCCTCCGCCGCGCTGCATTAAGAAGGTTAATCGCAGAGTACGCAAAGGACGCAAAGGTAAGACAAAGGAAGAAGCTGATTGCACGTGGCGAGGCTACTGGATGTGGTTGTCATAGATTCTCATCCATGCCTGTGTAGACGTTCTTCATGGAATGTTCACACTCGATCGACATCCCTTATCATTTCTCAGTCTTACCTTTGCGTCCTTAGCGTCCTCTGCGATTAACTCCCTGGCTGTTCGCTTCATCCTTTTCTTACGGTGACCCATGAAACACACTATTGAAGGCAATCCCGACTACGGTCAGCTCACGCTTGTGCTGGGGCCGGGGGAGAAGATTCTCGCGGAGTCCGGCGCGATGTCGTGGATGAGCGAGGGAATGGTGGCGACCGCACGGATGCTTGGCGGTCTGGGCAAGGCACTCTTCCGCAAGCTGGCAGGGGGAGAGTCGTTCTTCGTCGTCGAGTACGAGCACCCAACGGGCGGGAGTATCACGCTTTCGCCGTACGCGCCGGGGACGGTGGCACACCGGACGCTGCGCGGCGAAACGTTCACGCTGACCGGCAGCTCGTTTCTGGCTTGCACTCCCGGAATCACCATGAGTACGCTCTTCGGCGGCATGAAATCGCTCTTCTCCGGCGAGGGCGCGTTCTTCCTGAAGTGCGAGGGCACGGGCGAGCTGTACTACAACACCTTTGGCGCGATGCTGGAGAAGCAGGTGGACGGCACGTTCATCGTCGATAGCGGCCATGTTGTCGCGTGGGACCAGTCGCTTACCTACACCATCCAGGGCATGGGCGGGCTCAAGAGCACGCTGCTGTCAGGAGAAGGCCTGGCGCTCAAGTTCACGGGCGTCGGCAAGGTGTACCTGCAGACTCGAACGATCAGCGGCACGGCCAGCTGGCTCACGCCGTTCAACAGGACATAGGGGGCCACGATGGAGTTCCTCGTACAGGACCGGGGCGCTTTTAGCTGGGCGCTCGTGAAGATGCGGCCGGGCGACCATCTCATATCGGAGGCGGGTGCGCTGTTTCGCGTGTCTTCTAACATCAACATTGATGTAACGACGCGGAGCGGGAAGTCCGGCGGGTTCATGGCCGGCATCAAGAGGATGCTCTCGGGCGAGCACTTCTTCATGTCGTCGTACACGGTGACGGACAGCGCCGACGCGGAGATCGGCCTTGCGCCCACGCTGCAGGGACAGGTGCAGCTCATCGATTGCGACGGGCGCGCCAACTGGGTGTGCGCCGGCGGCAGCTACATGGCGTCGGCGTCCGGGCTGGAGCTCAACACCCAATTCCAGGGCTTCAAGGGGATGTTTACGGGCGAGTCGCTGTTCTACGTCGCCGTGTCCGGCAAGGGGCGGATGCTTGTCAGTGCGTTCGGCCGCATCACTGAGATCAACCTGGACGGCGCGCTCACCGTGGACACGGGGCACGTTGTCGCGTTCGAAGATACCCTTCAGTACACCGTGGGCAAGGTCACGAAGGGGCTGATTCAGACGGCGATGACCGGAGAAGGCCTCGTCATGAACTTCCGGGGTCGCGGCAAGCTGTATGTCCAGAGCCACAATCCGAGCCAGTTCGGCAGCAAGTTAGGGCCGCTGCTCCCGCCCAGGAGGGCGTAGTGGAGGGTATGGGGGACGGGGTACAGGGTACGGGCAGACGAGAGATTAGGAAACGGCCGCCTGAGGTATTCCAATGAAGTACACGGTACAGACTCGACCAAGCTACAGCCTTCTGGAGACAGAGCTACAGCTCGGCGAAGAGCTCGTGGCAGAGTCCGGCGCGATGGTCTACATGACGCCGAGCATCAAGATGCAGACATCGACGCGCGGCGGCATTATGAAGGGCCTGAAGCGGATGGTGCTGGCGGGCGAGAGCTTCTTCCAGAACACATACCGGGCTACGGACGGCCCGGGCGTAATCGGCCTTGCGCCGGGACAGCCGGGCGACATCGTCGTGCGGGAGCTAACGAACGGTGAGCTGATTCTGGAGCGCAACGCATACATGGCCTCGACGACAGGTATAGTTGTCGATTCCAGCTTCCAGGGGCTGAAGGGCATTCTGAATGAGGGGCTCTTCGTGCTGCGGTGCACGGGCACCGGGACGCTATTCTTCAACGCGTACGGGGCGGTAGACGAGGTGGAGGTGAACGGCTCGTACATCGTGGACAGCGGCCACGCGGTGGCGTGGGAGCCAACGCTGCAATGGCAGCTCACGCGAGCGCGCCGGGTGCGGGCGTTCATCTTCGGCGACCAACTTTTGCTGCGCTTCAATGGGCGCGGCCGGCTGTGGGTTCAGTCGCGCAATCCGCAGTCCCTGGCGAATTGGGTATACCCATTCAGGCCGGTCCAGCGGGACAACGAGCACCGGTGAAGATTAATCGCAGAGGGCGCAGAGATTAAGAGAGGGGCAGTTGCCGGAGGGCGACGCCCCTCTCGCTTTTTGTCATTTCAGGCATATTTGCAGAACATGTGTGATTTCTTACGCGATACGCGGCTCAGTGACGCCACGCAAGTACGGACAAGATTCTACAATCATCTTGCTGAAAATCACACATTCCGTGCCGATATGCATGAAATGACAAAGGGGGGTGTGCTCTTGTGGTGGCGCAGACAAACGTAGGGGCGTTCTATGAACTCCCTGGTTGATAGGGAATACGGTCGCTGACACCATATTCCTTACCAGCGAGGGCGTTCATAGAACGCCCCTACGTTTGCAACCTCTTGCCTCTGCGTCCTCTGTGGTCTCTGTGGTTAATTCTCCTCCTGCGTTACTAGGAACGCCTGCTCGCCGGGCTGGACGGATGGGGTGCGGCGGACCAGCACTACTACGCCGCTGACCGTCGTCCGCAGCTCCTCCAGCAGCTCCCCGCCGAGGCCAACGACGCGGCCGAGCACGTCACCCTTTTTCACCCTCTGCAGAATGTCTACCTCAGGCACCAGGTACCCTCCGGCGCTTACTGACGGCGCGACGTCAATGTTGCCATCGCCAATGAGGCGGTATTTCGGCGGCGTGACTGTGGGCTTCCCGGGGAGAATGCCCAGGACCATCATGACGTTGCGGACGCCCTGAGCATATGTGGCGGCAATTTCCTGGTGGAGCCAGCCTCCGCCGGGACACTCCGAGTACAGCCACGGAATGCCACGCTCGTCTGCGAAACTAATCGTACGGCCGGGCGCGACGGCAGGGTGTCCCCAGATGACGGGCACGCCGAACGCGAGCGCGGCCTCTTTCGAGCGGCGGCCACGGTCGTCCGGGGTAGCGCAGTAGCCGATGAGGGTGGGCATGGCGATGTGGGAGCCGGAGCTGTGGAGGTCGATGTAGAAGTCCGACCGGCCGATGAAGCGGCTGCCTACATGATACGCGATGCGTTCTGTCACGTTGCCGTTCGGTTTGCCGGGGAAGACGCGGGCGAGGTTTCCGCCGTCGATGCCGCTGTTCCTTGTGCCGGCCGTGAAGGCGGGGACGTTTGTCTGCGATATGCCCATAAATGTGCCGGACATCTCGGCCGGGTCCAGGGAAGCAAAGACCTCGCGTACAGCATGCGGCCCTTCATACTCATCGCCGTGTACGCCGCCGGTGATGGCGATGGTCGGGCCGGGCTTGGCGCCGCGCGCGACCAGGACCGCGAGCCGCAGCATCTCGCCGCCGGAGAGAGGGGCGATGTCCAGGTACATCGTCTGCTTTGTGCCCGCCGGGACTGTGGCGTGATCGAACTGCGAGAAGTGCATGGGGCCCCCGGAGAAGAACTTGAGCGCAGGTTTCGCAGATTATACAGGCCGAAGGAGACCATGTCATTGAGGACGTACACAAATCGCCCGAGATTGCGCATCCAGTCGTTCCATTGTAGCATTCCGCGGTAAATCGTCGGCCCGGCGCTGCTGTCGGCCCGATCATCGGAAGGGATCCCAATATGCCACGTCTCATCCTGCTCCTGGCCGCGCTCGTCTTTTGCTCTCTCGCCGCGATCGCCTGCGACAAGGATTTCGATCCGCTGAACTTGCCCAAGGGCTCCGCGTGCGCTGACAAGGGCGAGGAGTGCGCGCGGCCCACGCCCGGTCCAGACGAGGAGTTTACGCCCCCGGCGCCCGAGAACCTGGGGAGCTACGATAGCATCAACCTGTTTGTCACCGATCTAACCGTGATTCACGGCGTTTCCGCAAACATTAACTGCCCCATCGGCTATACGAAGAGAATCGAGGACCTGAACGCGGACGCCGGTGGCGACTGGGTGTTTCTGTGCCTCAAGTTTGATCCGCTGAACAAGGTCAACAAGCCGCTCTCTTACCTTACGGTCATCGAGAACCGCGATAACGTCGGGGAGTGGGGCGACCTTATCTGCGGAAACAACCAGAACCGCAGCCCCGATGCGGGTATGTGGATGAAGGCGGTCACGGTCGATCTGAACGAGGATGCAGGTGGCCCGTACCTGTACTTCTGCTACGGCTACGATATCTGGCCCGGGCAGTATGCCCTTTGGGGCCAGTGGAAGCGGATAAAGGACATCCAGCTTGTTTTGTGGGACAACGACCCCTCCGGATGGCCGTGCGAACCCCGGTACACCCCCGTCATCACAGAGCATCTCGACCCCGCAAACATGGGTGAGAGGCCGCTGAAAGGATGGAGCGGTATCAAGGAGTTCGGGAGGCCGGACAACTGGATCGACCTGAACAAGGGCGCGGGCGGGAAGTGGGTGTACGGCTGCATCTACTACGGGTAGGGACGCGCATACCGTACCGTTGAGTAGTTTGTAGAGACACTGCCGGGGAACTCATGGGTTCCCCGGCAGTGTTTTTTGTATGCGCCGCTAGAAGTAGCCGCTGGAGGAGGCCGTGGGTCTCTCAGTCTCCATCTGGTCGAAGTTGGAGTCCTTCCAGTCCACCCACTCCAGGATGCCGCTGGCCTTTGTGAACTCCGTGTACGCGTCCACGACCGACTGGGGCAGGGGAGCCTGAGCAGGGAAGTGTGGGCCAGTTTCCATCCCGAGCGCCCTGAGGCGAAGACGGGCGGCAGGACCTTCTCCCATGCCGGGGGAGGCGAACGCGCCGGGGTTTGCCAGAGCCGCGTCCGTGCGCATCTTCAGGTCCAAAGCGTCCAGCTCGTCGAAGCGCTTCTGCTGGACCAGGCCCCAGCGGTGCAACGACAGCCGGGGCGCGCAGTTGACGTTGAAGTCAGTAAAGCCCCTGCCGCCGAGCCTGTAGCCGACCGACATGATGCCGCCGTTGATTATGAAGCTCAGCTTGTCCGAGTAGAGCCGCAGCATGTCGATGAAGTGCTGGGAGGTCTTTGACGACCACTTGAGGCCGACGAAGCGCTCCAGTGTGGTGAACTTCTCGATCAGGCCGCGCGAGTACTCGAATCCGTTGGGCATGGCCCAGGGGATGTTGTACGCCATGATGCCGATGTCCGCGGCGTCGTTCACGTAGCGGAAGTGGTCGAACACCTCCTGCTCTGTCGGGGCCATGTAGTGCGGCGCGGCCGTTTGGATGAAGTCGATGCCGATGTCGCGCGCCCACCGCGCCTTCCTGGCGGCCATGCGGGCGCTCAGATCGAAGACGCCGATGCCGGTGGGCACGCGGCCGGCGGCGGCCTCTACCAGCGCATCCGCCGTTGCCTTCCACTCGTCGTCGTCCAGGAAATACCCCTCGCCGAGCCCACCACCGACGAACAGGACGGCGTTGCCCTCTTTAATCCCCTGTTCGATGAGCCAGTTGACATGGAATTTCGTCTTGTTCAGCTGGATTTCGTGGTCGCTGTTGGTGAACGTGGGCAGCGATACGGCGATGCCGACGAGCTTGTCTTGGCGGGCGGTCATGGGGCCTCCAAAGCGGTTCAGGGTACGGGGTACAGTTTACAGGGTGCGGAAAGGAAAGGGAAGGGAATGGGACGGGATGTCAGGCCGGCCGCGCCCAGTTCTCGATTTTGAGGCCCTGGATTCTGTGGAAGTGGCGGACGTTGTTTGTGACGATGGTAGCGCCCTTGCTCACGGCGTGAGAGGCGATCATCAAGTCCATGGCGGCAGCCGGAAGGCCGGCGCGCTGCACCTGGTTCCGGATCACGGCATAGCTCTCGGCAGCGCTCTGGTCCCATGGATGGATCTGTATCCTGTCTGCGAACCCCCGAACTATCGCCTGGTTGAATCTTTTTGAATCGGATCTTTCCGCGCCGAACAGCAGTTCCGCCAGCGTGACAACTGAAATACACAGGTCGGACGCCGGAACTCTCCGCGCCGCCTCGGAGACGGACGCGGAGCTATTCCGCAGGATGAAGACGCATATGTCTGTATCAAGCATGTAGAGCATCAGAGCGCATCACGCTCCTGCAGCGGCAAGTCAGGTATCTCGTCCGGGAAGTCATCCGTGAGAAGAGGCAGACCCGCAAACAGGTCCTCCAACGTTTTGACCTTGGGGGAAAGGATCAGCTGATCTCCGACTTTTTCCACGTAGACTTCATCTCCCGGCATACGATACTCCTTGGGGAGCCTTACGGCCTGGCTACGGCCGGACATGAATACTTTCGCCACCTTGCGCTCGCTGCGCTCGGGCCGGTAGTTCTCCATGAAATCCGGGCTGACGCGCAGCGGAGAATCAAAAAAATCGCCCAGGGCTTTGGGTTTTTCCGCCTCCGAGGGCCTAACCGCGTAGGATACGGGCGGCTCCTTGATGGCATCTGGCTTCTTGAGTTTTGTACGTCTGTACTCTTTGGTCATGGCTGCACCGTAACTGATATATACCATCAGTATATATCAGTGCGCTTCCCTTCACAAGTAGGTATATACCGTTGCTATATACCTTCCCGGCTGCGGAGCCCCCTATATCATCAGGTCGCCGCCGTTGATGTCCAGGGAGGCGCCGGTGACGTAAGCCGCGCGGTCTGAGGCGAGGAAGGCGACCATCTCCGCGACCTCCCACGGCTCGCCGATGCGGCTGATGGGGAAGCTGTCCAGGTAGCGCTTGAGGCGCTCCTCTGTGACGTTGGCACGGACCATCTCGGTATCGATGAGCCCGGGGCAGACAGAGTTGCAGGTGATGCCGAACCTGGCCACCTCTTTGGCCGTGGCGCGGGTGAGGCCAAGCACGCCCGCCTTGGCGGCAGTGTAGTGCGGGCCGCCGAGGGTGCTCACGTTCTTGCCCGCCGTGGAGGAGAAGTTCACAATGCGCCCCCACTTCTGCTTCATCATGTGCGGCAGCACGGCCCGGGTGCACAGGTACGTGCCCTTCATATTCACGTCGATCACCAGGTCCCACTCGTCCTCTTCCATGTCGATGAGTTTTGTGGGGAAGAGGATGCCGGCGTTGTTGATGAGAATATGCACGCCGCCGAACATTTCGACGGCAGTCTGCACCATTCGGTCGACGTCTTTCTTCGAGGTCACGTCGCCGGGAAAGCCGATGGCGGCCGCCTTCTTGGCCTTGAGGAGGTCCACGACGGTCTTGACGGCGTCCATGCGCTTGTCGTTCACAAGCACCTTCGCGCCGCCCTCGGCGAGGCGGACGGCGACCGCGCGGCCCATCCCTTGGCCCGCGCCGGTAACGATGGCAACCTTCCCTGCGAAGTCATTGGGTGTCTGCATAGAGCCTCCGGGGAAGAGAAATATGAAGGATGAATTATGAAGTTTGAATGTGGGAACAAAAGCCTTCCGATCGATCCTTCATCATTCATACTTCATAATTCGTAATTTGCCTTTTTTTACTTGATCGCGCCGACCTCTTTGCCGGCTTCTTTGAACACTTTGAGCGCGCGGTCGAGCTGCTCCTTGGTGTGGGCGGCGGAGAGTTGGACACGGATGCGGGCCTCGCCGCGCGGGACGACGGGGAACGAGAAGGCGACGACGAAGACGCCGCGGGCGTTAACGGCCTTAGCTAGCCCCACGTTCTTGATCTCGTCGCGAATCATGACCGGGACGATGGGCGTGTTGCCGGGGACGATGTCGAAGCCCATGTCCGTCATGCCCTTGCGAAAGTACCGCGTGTTCTCGTGCAGCGTTTCCTGCAGCTTGGGGTTGGCCCGGATGATGTCGATGGCCTTCATGGTGCCGACGACGATGGGCGGAGCGATGGTGTTGGAGAACAGGTAGGGGCGGGAGCGCTGGCGGAGGATGTCGACAATCTCCTTGCGGCCGGTGGTGAAGCCGCCGGACGCGCCGCCGAGGGCCTTGCCCATCGTGCTCGTCATGACGTCGATGCGGTGCGGGACGCCCTGGTCAGCCGGGGTGCCGCGGCCGTTCGGGCCGATGAAGCCGGTGGCATGGGAGTCGTCCACCATCACCATCGCGTCGTACTTGTCCGCGAGGTCGCAGATGTCCTTGAGCTTGGCGACGTCGCCCTGCATGGAGAAGACGCCGTCCGTGGCGATCATGCGGTGGCGAGCGGTCATAGACTCCTTGAGCTTGGCCTCCAGGTCCGCCATGTCGTTGTGGGCGTACCTGAATCGCGTAGCCTTGCACAGGCGGATGCCGTCGATAATGCTCGCGTGGTTGAGCGCGTCGCTGATGATGGCATCGCCCTCGCCAAGGATCGTCTCGAACAGGCCGCCGTTGGCGTCGAAGCAGGAGGTGTAGAGGATCGTCGACTCGGTCTGCATCCAGTCGGTGATCTTGTTCTCAAGCTCCTTGTGGATGTCCTGCGTGCCGCAGATGAAGCGGACGGAGGCCATGCCGAAGCCGTGCGTCTTGAGGCCGGCGATGACCGCGTCCTCGATCTCGGCGCTGTCGGCCAGGCCGAGGTAGTTGTTTGCGCACATGTTGATGTTCTCGCCCTCCAGCGTGGCGACGCGGGAGCCTTGCGGAGACCTGATGACCTTCTCTTCTTTGTACAGCCCGGCCCTTCGAATGCCGTCCAGTTCGGACTGGAGGAAGCCTTTTATCTTGCCGTATGCCACTTGTGCCCTCCTGAATGAGGCGGAAATCTCTCAAACTCACGAGTGAGGTTATCGCTTGTCGAACTAGGGTGTCAATGGAGAGCGGCGGCCGTGTCTTTGCTCGGTGATATTGTCAGTAGGTAACTGCTCAGTGAATATGTCAGTCCATGAGAGGACTACATTTGACCGAGCGAGAAGCGAAGAGAGCACAGATACTGAACCT
>VGZY01000035.1 GCA_016872355.1 SAR202 cluster bacterium
TCCAGCACGCCCCTCTCCACGCCCAAGGATCGAAAGCCGGGTCCAGATCACCCTTGGAGATCGAGACTGATTCAACCAAAACCAGTCGTACTGACAAAATCACTGAGCAGTAAGACTGACAAAGTCATTGAGCATTGACACGCCGGCTGCCGGGACTTGACTTATCTGCGAAATATAGGAAGATAAGCGCGTTGCATTGAGTACACTCTTAGCTTAGAGATGACTGCGCCGGGTTTAATCTGAGCGGCTACCCAACGGGGCGTGTAGAAAGCGCAATGTGTCTCTGGGGAAAGCCCGCCATGCACCTTGGTGGTGGCACCCAGAGGGGGTTACCCACTCGGAGCCCGAGGATGTCGGGATTCGTGGCAGTCAGGCTGACTGCGGCCCTGGAGGGCTGAGTATGGTGGCGGGAGAGCAGGAGAAGATCAAGGTAGCGATCGTGGACGACCAGGAGGTCATCCGCGAGGCGTTCGGCATGCTGATCTCACACGCGCCGTCCGTGGACCTTGTGGGCGCCTTCAGCGATGGGGAGGAGGCGATCAATGTTATCCCTGTGCTGCGCCCGAACGTGGTGATAATGGACGTGAAGATGCCGAAGATCAACGGCATCATTGCCGCCCAGAAGATACGAGAGAAGACACCCAGCATCGGAATCATGCTCTTCTCGGCATACGAGGAGTCGGAGTACATCCGGAAGTTCCTCAAGGACGATCCCAAGGGCAAGGCCTGTTTGCTCAAACACACTCTGGGCAGTCTCGACGAGCTTATCCGCACCATTCACGATGTTGCCTCAGGCAGGACGGTGCTTGACCCAATAATGGTGGAGCGCCTGACTCAGCACAGGGGAATCTCCGATTCGTCGCCATTGAAGGACCTCACCAAGCGGGAGCTCGAGGTGCTGGCCCTGGTGGCCAAGGCCTGCACAAACCAGACGATCGCGAGCATCCTGTACATCCAGCCGCGCACGGTTGAGCACCACATCAACAGCATATTCAGCAAACTCGGTATTTCGCCCGAGAACGGCCAGCACGCTCGTGTGCAGGCTGTGCTTGCATACCTCAAGGCCACCGGCCAGTCCCGCGGAGAGGTCCCAGAGCCCTGGTAGCCGGTCCGGTGCAACGCCTTGATGGATGTTGCGCCGCCTGCTAGAATCTCACTAGTACGGGTTCCGCCCGTAAGCCCCCCCCATTCGCCGAGCGGGAGTAGCTCAGGGGCAGAGCATCTGCTTCCCAAGCAGAGGGTCGCGGGTTCAAATCCCGTCTCCCGCTCCAACCGTCTCTCGGCATGGTACCAGGTTGACAAGCAGGCCATAGAAGGCATTACTTCGGGGCTTGTCACCTCGGAACAAGAACGGGCGCTTCCAAATAAGGTCTCCGCCGACGCCCTCGAAATTGACTCAATGACTCAGAGTACAAACAATAGGGCTGACGCCAAGGCGAAATGAATAAGCTGCTAGTCGACAAGTACGATCCAATTCGGCACGAGTTAGGGGCCGGGACGGGGGGCCGAGCTTGTTTTGGAAACTCCCGCAGGTCGCGGGAGTTCGTGTTTATGAGCAGTATCCGCTAGTACATCTGAAACAATCGGGGTGGACCCCGCCGAGGATCACGGCGGGGACTTGTTTTTTTTGCAGAGAGCACTTACCAAGGCTGTCGAGGGCTAATGTTGCCGGTCTTTGCGACACCAAAAGAATGGTATGGCTTCTATTCCCAACAAGTGGAAGGGCACACGCGGGCCTTCGTATTGGCGCCCCTCCTCTGGTCGATGTGCGCGCCTCCTGTCCGCCTGCGGTGGCGTAAAGTTCCGTTCACAGATAATAACGTTACCCAGGTACCCAATAACTCCAAGGGCGTTTACTCCTTCGTAGTCCGGCCTACCGCCGCCGGGCAGCCTGGCGGTGAGTATGTGTTCTATGTGGGCAGGGTCGGGGGTGCGAAACGTGGCGAAGACCGAAGTTTCAGGGAGCGTTACCTGGAGTATTTATCGGAAAGCAAGACCGCCAATCCGCGTCGCATAGAAATCGCATTGGCTCTTACCAAATGGAAAGATTCGGCCTGGTTCTATTGGGCTCCAATAAGGGACACCAAGAAGATAGAGCACTGCGAAGACTCTTTGATCAAAGCGCTGCGACCGCCTTTGAACAAGATGGGGACGGCAACACCTAAACCGCCTGTAGGGGCATTTCAGGGTCCCGCAACGGAGAATGAGCCATGACCACTACTTCCACACCCTCGCCCGCTCCCGAAATGAAGAGGCTGCCAGCCATCAGGTGCCACATCGGCGACTGGTGGTACTGCGTTACCACATTGCCATCCAGCGATGTTGCTTCGCGCATCAAGAGGGCCAAAGAATTCCTTCAACCCAAAGGCTTCGACGAGATGGTGCAACGCGAAGTGCAGGGCAGGTACAAGCAAGTCGCTGGCTATCTTCTCGAAGAGCAGCAGAGGTTTTTCAGCGCCATCGTAGTTGGCGTTAGAGGGGGAGAGCCACGCTTCTTCGCCCTTGATGTTGAGCCGAATCCCCTGGTGGGTATCCCGGAGCTCGATAGGAGGTTCGAGGAGTCGCTGGGTATTTTGGAGTTGCGTGGCGATGAGCAACTGTTTGCTATAGACGGTCAGCACCGCGTTGAAGGGATTAAGCTGGCTCTAAAAAAGAACCCGGCATTAAAAGACGATGAACTGACGATCATCTTCGTTGCGGCCCAAAGCGACCCCGCATCAGTGCAGTGGGTGAGGAGGGTCTTTCCCAGGCTTAACCGCTACGCGGTACCGACCAAAAAGGGAGAGATCATTGCCATAGATGAAGATGATCCATCGGCAATAATCACACGTCGTATGTTGGCGGAACATGAGGGGTTTTACAGTCCGGATGGAGCGATGTTTGGGGAAAAGGACCACTTCATCTAATTCTCAACGACGACCGAAATCCAGCCGGACAATAAAACGTGCATCACCGGCATCACGTCTCTCTATGACTCCATCAAAGCGATCTCCGGTGCCCATTTGAAAGTCGTGCCTTCGAAGCGGAAGACCCTGCGGCCGCCCGATTATGTGCTTGATGAAATATTCAAGACTTCGGTCGATTTCTGGGACCTCTTGCAGAAGCATGTAGATGCCATCCGGACGGTAATGGCCGGTGAACCGGCTGATGGTCTGGCGGGTAACTACCGGTCGGCCGACACCGGGGGCCATTTGCTATTTCGTCCTGTGGGCCTGGTTAATTTTAGCAAGGCCGTTGGACGCCTTACTGACAAATATCGCCTGCCATTGTCTGAAGCGGTAGCCACGTTGTCAAAAATGTAGATGCACCTAAACAAAGAGCCGTGGAATCGACTGCTGTGGTCAAAGACCGAAGGTATGATGCCAAGGCGCGGCGGCATCGCTCTGGCCTTGATGCTCTATATGGTTGGCGCCGACTTGTCGGCGAAAACTTCTGAGGAGTCCTTGTTAAACAGTTACCGCAAAGCAGTCGACGATCCGGACGCCCAAATAGAGCATCTCCGTTATGCCAACGTCAAGCCGCCAAAGCTTCTCTAGGTGCTGGCGCCCACCGGGATTGGCTTCGTGACGGTGATGATCATGCCGGCCTCCGGCTCCTTGGGATCGAAGGCACATCCCGGGCAAAGTGGTCCCGGCGCCTTCCTGAGTTTTGACGAGTCCAAGGTCCCCCATTTGCAACTCCTGAGTCCTTTCGACTGAGCTGCGGCCTCCAAGTTCTTGATGCGCTTGGCGACGGTCGGATAAAACATGCCTATGTACTCAAGCTCATTAGGCTTTGCGAATGCGCCGCATAGGCATTCGCCGCTCATATGCAGAATCTGAGTGACTTCGTTCGTCGGGAGTTCGTGCTTATGCCTGTACGATAACAAAGCCTGGTGGTCGAAGTTCAGGATTGGCGCGACCCAGACCGTATTGCCGTCCCTTGTAACCTCTTTGACGTGCCCCATCCTTCGCTGAGATTCTGACTTCCGCACTCCCGTAATAAACATAACACGATCCTTGCGCTAACTCTGAGCTTCGCGGCGGACCTGTCTCAGGGGTCTTTCTTTGAGCCAGCTGTACATGTACCTGTGGGCTGCCGGGCCAGGGAACCCATACTCGAGAACCAGTTCTTCGTAGGTACGGGGAGGGTGCTTTTCAGTCAAGGGCAATTGCAGATACCTCGCGTACTCTCTCACGAACTCCCGGGTGTCCTCAATCCCGATGCCCGTATTGATGTGGACCAGGCCATCCACGCGGGGGCCATAACTGGCGGCCAGGTGAGAGGCCACGCTCGAATCGTTGCCTCCAGATATCAGACAATAGACCTTCGCGGGCATATACTCCTCGACCGCCTTACGAATGGTCTCGGCCGCCTGTCCGATTAGATCTTCCATGCTTCTGCCCCCTGGCTTGCACTTGTTGCACTCAAGCTTCATTGGATCGTAACCCCATGGGCATGGTTCTGGCTACGCCTTCCTTGGTGTAGTTGTACGAATTTTAAGACAAGTATAAAAGCAGCCCTGCCAGCCCTACTCCTTGTTTTGCTTCCTAAGCTGAGGGCCGCGGGTTCACTAGCGCCGCCGACAGATGAATTGCCGAGTTGCCTCAGAACGGGCCATCCACTTGGATGGCCCGTTCTTTTTCGTAGAATGCACCGGTCCCCCAGCACTACACATTCCTGAGCGCGTCGATCATCTAATTCTCTTTCTGTTGACACTGCTTTTGGCATCGTATAATATCTTCAACTGACTTGGTATATACGAAGTGAATGTCTCGCATGGCCGAAACGAAACAGCAAAGCAATACATATTGTGGATGTAAGGAGTACATCGCAGTTCATCGAAAGAAGTTGGCCTTTGCCCCTGTTGTCCTCTCACTTGCGACGCTAACCGGAATAGTGGCCTGCGATTCCGGTGCCAATTCGTCGTCGACGCCTACTACCGTGCCGGCAGCGTCAGTTGCCACGGCAACGACAGCGCCGTCAGGAGCGCCCACTTCCGTTGCGGTCAATCCGCAAAGCTGCTTGCCTGTGCCGGCGCCGACGGCTGTGCCGACCCCGTCAGTTGCACCGACGGCAACAGTGGCGCCGGCCAATCCCGCGCCGACAGCCGTGCCTACGAAGTCGGACGGCATCTACACACCGACCACAAACCGGGAAATATACATAAAGATCGCCAGCGACCACCAGGAGATCGTGTCGTTGACCGGACAGGTGATCAATGAGGGCAAGCCGTTGCCTGCAGGCGACATCCTCAAGATCTATGAAGAAGCGAAGATTGCGAAGGTGGGCACGGGGACCCGTCCTATGCGCGGGTTCGCCCTGGACCCGGCGCGCACGCGCGAGCTCCCGGACGCCGTCGCATTCTATTGCAGCCACACGTTCCTGGATGACCCCGTTATCGCCGCCATCGTCGGGACCGGCCCGGCCGCGTCTTATACTCCGCTCCAGCGCGTCTATGCAATCCAGCAAGGCCTGCTCAGGACCATATCCGTGTGGTCGCGCCACTATATCGAGCGCGGCGCAAAGGACCTCAACCCCAAGCTGGCCGATGAGGGGTGGGCGGTCTACGTGGGAGAGGAAAAGGATGGGAAGTACCCGACGGGGCTGGCGGGGCACTCCGTGAAGCTCGAGCAGTACTTCAGCCGCCCGGGGACGCTCGATACCCCGATTCGCCAGGCGATGTACCGCCTGCACCAGGCCGGCGCCGCTAAGGACCAGGCGGCCGCCGACGCAGCCCGCGACGAGGTTTACGCGAAGTTCAACTCGATCTTCTACCTGGGCGCGGTCCGCGGCATGAACGAGTCCCTCAAGAGCGCGCAGGGCGGGTTTACCAACCCCGCGGCGGCTTACCAGGTAGAGGGCTACTACAGCTACATGGCTATCCAGCCGTGGGTGGCGAAGGCAGAAGCGGCTGCGGACAGGACGATTATGGCCTATTTCACCGCGGCGCCGTCCACCCTCACAGCACAGAAGCGCGATGAGGCCATCGCCGCGCTCAACCGCACGGCATCGGCGCTGCGCCTGCCCGCTGGCGACGTGGTTGATCCCGCCACGCTAAAGTAGGCGGAGGACGAGTCGAGGCGACGGCTTCACCAGATGAACAAAACAACCGGCGCGGGTACCATGCCCGCGCCGGTTGTTTGCTTTCTGCCGTGTGCGACGCTTGCTGCTCGGCGCCAGGGCATATTGCGGTGTTCGGTAGGGGCGGGTCTCAGGCCCGCACTCGTTGTGCTCCAGGCGCGCGCTGGAGGCGAAGCTTTTCGGTAGGGGCGGCCCTGCGTGGCACCTGCACCAACTAATTCGATTTCCGAGCATGCGAATCTCGGCCTTACGACCTGAATGGCCGTGTTCCCTGAGCCCAGCCCAACGGGCTGGGTAAAGAGACCAATTAACGAAACGCCCTGAATGGGCGTGTTATCCAGGCCATGTCAACGTGGCCTGTGTCTGGCGCATTCCTCGCTGTCGACTTAACACAGCCCTTCAGGCCGTTTGCTATGCCGGACCTTACCCAGCCCGTTGGGCTGGGCTCAGGGAACACGCTCCTTCAGAGCGTTAGGCCCAGGACAGCGGGCAAGGCAAGAATCAAAACTCGGAGAATCGAATTAGTTGGAGCAGGTGGGTCTCAGACCCGCCCCTACCGAAAATGGACACGGGCCTCCGGCAATTCGTCTTCTCCAGGATAGCCCAATTCGAATGCTTGATTTGAGCGGTCCCCCTACGGCAGAACGCCGGCGCGGCGCATCAGCTGCACGGTCCCCTGCGTGTCTGTGAGCGTGGAGATGTTTATGTCCGGCGGCTGGAGGGTGGCAAGCGGTGGGACGCCTGCCGGCTGGAACTGCGTGCTGGCCACAGGGAAATCGAAAACGCGCTGCGCATAGTACCGCTGGGCCTCGTCTTCTGCCAGATACGTCAGCAGCTTGAGCGCGTTCTCCTTGTGCTTCGAAGTGGCAATAAGGCCTACACCGCTCACGTCCACAAATGAGCCTGGCGCGCCGTTCTCGAAGTAGTAGTTGCGCGCGCCGAACGCCTCCCCGCGCTCGGCGATGAACCGGTGAACGTAGTAGTGGTTCACGAATCCCACGTTCACCGCGCCGGACGCGACGCCTTGCGTAATAGCGATGTTGTTCCCGTAGACCACCGGCTGGTTGGCCTGGATGCCCCTGAGCCAGAGTTCGGTTTCGGCGTCGCCGAGTGTGGAACGGAGCGCCGTGATGAAGCCCTGTGTCTCACCGTGTCCTGGCGCCCAGCCGATCCGGCCTTTCCATTTGGGGTCCGTGAAGCCAAGGATGGAGTCCGGCAGGTCCTTCGGGTCGATCCTGGCTGTATTGTAGACGATGGTACGTATACGGCCGGTGACGCCCATCCATTTGCCGTCAGGCGATCTGAACTTCGTGTCCACTTTCGAGAGGAGGTCGCCAGGCAACTCGGTCAGCAACCCCGCCTCGGCCAGGTGGCCCAACGCGCCGCCGGACTCTATGTAGATCAGGTCCGCGGGCGTCCTGTTACCTTCTTCCAGGAGCAGCGCCGTGAGCTCGCCAGTGGAGCCGCTCCGCACCTTCAAAGAGATATTGTTGGCGGTGGCGTAATCCTCGAACAGGCTTCCAATCTCGAGGCTGCCCCTGTCTGTGTAGAGGGTGACGGTATTGTCGCTCGAGGACGAGCAAGATATGGCGACAACGGCGGTCAATAACGAGGCGACGAACAGGAGAGCGGGACGCCGAAGAGACCCGAACACGGCAACCTCCGTGGGCGCAGGACGTATGCTAATAGCTTCAGTAAGTATATACAAAGTGGAATGCGATGTACACACACGGGCGGGGATGAGAGATAGGCGGTAGTGAGCTAATCACCTGGGGAAGAGGACTATGCTGTTAGGCTTTGCTCGGACTTTAACCCTCTCGCCCACGCGGTGCACCTGCTGTGACGGCATGGCGCTCCAGATGGTCTTGCCCGAAGGGAGCCGAACGGAGTAGAGGTTGATCGCACCCTTGAACTCTCTCCCCGTTATCGCGCAGTCGCCGTTCGGATAGCTGGTGACCTCAACTGTGTCCGGCCGCAGGAGAAGGTCGAATGGCCCATCTGGCCGAGGGCCCTGGTAGCTGAAGAGTCCCACTTCGGTCGACACCGCTCCGTCTTCGAACCGCGCGGCCACGAAGTCGGCCATCCCTGCAAACTCGGCAACGAACCTGTTCGCGGGCCTGTGGTAGATGTTGTCGGGTGTATCGAGCTGCTGCATCACGCCGTCTTTCATGACCAGCACTCGGTCGGCGAGGGTAAACGCCTCGTCCTTGTCGTGAGTGACCAGGATGGTGGTGGTGTTCGTCTGCCGGAGGACCGCCTTCACGTCCCGCCGCATCTCCGTCCGCATCCTGGCGTCCAGGCTGCCGAAAGGCTCATCCATGAGCATTACCACCGGGCGCGGCGCAAGCGCGCGGGCGAGTGCGACGCGCTGCTGCTGCCCGCCGGACAGCTGGCGGGGGTACCGCTTCTTGAAGTCGTCCATGCCGACGACCCGCAACTCCTCTTCGACGCGGCGCGCCTTCTCTTCGCGAGGGAGGCCGGCGAGGCCGTAGGCCACATTTTGTTCAACGGTCAGATGGGGGAAGAGGGCGAACTGCTGGAACATCATGCCCAGCCCGCGTTGCTCCGTCGGCACCGAGAGCCCTGGAACGGCTACGATACGGCCCGCGATACTGACCTTGCCTTCATAGGGAGTCTCGAATCCTGCGATGAGCCGTAGCGTTGTTGTCTTGCCTGAGCCGCTCGGGCCCATGAGGGCCAGTGTCTCTCCTGCGCCCATTGTTAACGAAAGGCCGGAAACTGCCGGGAGCGTGCCCCCGCGAAAGCGTTTCGTCAACCCCTCGACCGAGAGAATCGGTCCGTGCTCGGTGGCCTGTCTCATCTGCCGCGATTCTCCTTGTTGAGGAGAATCGCGACCGGCACAGTGGAAACGAGGATCAAAAGAAGCGCGGGCACGGCCGCCCTCGAATACGATGCCGCGGCAGAGGCCGCCCAGAGGTCCGTCGCGAGAGTCCGGAAGCCGGCAGGCGCAAGGAGAAGGGTCGCCGGCAGCTCCTTCATGGTAGTCATGAATACCAGGGCCGCCCCGACCATGAGGCCCGGCCAGACCAGCGGCGCGGTGACACGCACCAGCACCCCGAGCGGCGCGCTCCCCAGGCTCCGCGCAGATTCCTCAATCTGCGGGCTGAGCTGCAACAGCGAGGTGCGAATGGCCCCCACGGCAACCGGCAGGAAGAGGACACAGTACGCGAACATGAGCATTGGCGCGGTCTGGTAGAGCGGGGTGGCGAAGTTAATGCCGAAGAAGACCAGCGAAAGGGCGACGACGATTCCGGGCAGGGCAAAGCCTGTCCACGTCATGCCCTCTACTATCCTCGCAAGCCGCCCCGGAAAGCGCACCGCCAGGACCACGATAGGCGCTGAGGCTATCACCGCGCCCAGGGCGGCGAACCCGGACACGTAGACGCCGTTCAGGATGCTGCGCGTGGGGAAGGTGATCTCCACGTTGTGCGCCAGGCCTTCTCTGAGCCAGTAGAGCAGGACGGCAACAGGGAGTCCAAGCGCAGAAAGCACAACCAGGGCGCAGAACGCCGCGGCGGGCCAGCGCAGCCGGCGCAGTTTGACCGTAAGCGGCGGGCGCTGGGCGCCAAGGCCCACGGCATGGTAGCTCGCCCTGCCTCGCGCCTGCTGCTCCGCGACTACCAGACCGAGCGTGAAAAGGCCCAGGACGATTGAAAGCGCCGTTGCGACCGTCCGGTCGAACGACGATTCAATCTGGACGAAGATCACGCGGGTGAAGGAGTCGAAGCTCATCAGTGCCACTGCGCCGAAGTCGCCCATTGTGTAGAGGGCGATCAGCAGGCCGCCGGCGGCGATGGCCGGGCGAAGATGCGGTAGTGTGGCACTCCGAAAGGTGGACCACGCGTTGCGCCCAAGGCTCCGGCTGGCCTCTTCCATCGCCGGATCCATCCCCCATAGCGCCGCGCGTATGCTGAGCAGCAGGTAGGGGTAGGTGGAAAGGGTCAGGGCCAGCCAGGCGCCCGGGAAGCCGTGGATGTCCGGTAGCCTGTCCACCCCGAACGGCCCTTCCAGCCACTGCTGGAGAATTCCTCTCGGCCCGAGGGCGGAGACAAGGGCAAGCGCATTCACGTAACTCGGGACGACGAGGGGGAGAGTTGTTGCCACCGCCAGTACTCTCCGCCCGGGCATGTCTGTGCGAACGGTCAGCCATGCCACGGGCAGGGCAATCGCGAGAGCGGATGAGGTGACGGCCAGGGCAAGCAGAAGGGTCCGGCCCATGATGAGGGCTGTGTCCCACTGGAAGATAATGTCCCAGGCGACGGCCCCGGCGGCGGCAGTTCGAATGACCAGGTACGTTAGCGGCAACGCCATCGCCGTCGCAACCACGGCGGCGGCAATAACGATCAAGAGCGGTGGGCCGCCGGTCCTTATTGCATATGGAATGCTGATATTCATAGGCGCGTATGAGAGTATATATTTATCCCACGATTTTGTATATACTTATCAAACCAGATAGCATGCCTATTCGCCGAACGATGAGCCCGTTGCACATGCACACGAACCACATAGGCCCCACCTCGCGCCTCAATGTCGCTGATTTGGCCCGCCGCACGGGAAAGGCGCGTCTCTTCCTCGCCCTGGCTCTCACTCTACTTTTTTCGGCGGTCCTCGCGCGCAGCGTGGACCGGTCCGGGCTTGCGGAAGCCGTGGGCGGCCTGCTCTCTCGTCCATGGCTGCTGGCTGCGTTTGTAGGCGCATTCGGCGCTGCGTTCGTTTTCCGGGCTATCGCGTGGCGCGTCTTGCTCAAAACGCCTGCACCGTTGCCCAGCCTCACGCGTATCCTCCACGGTGTGCTCTTCGCAAACCACGTCCTGCCGATTTCAGCGGGAGATGTTGTCCGGCCATACCTCGCAGCCCGGCGCGGGATACCGATGGCCGAGGGCGCGGCAACGACGATTGTCGCGCGGATGGTCGATTTCACCGTGCTGCTGGTGCTGTCGTCGCTCCTCATGCTGTGGGCTGCCACCGGCGCTGCTACGGCGATGAAGGCGCTGCTGTTACCGGCCGCATGCCTGTTGCTCGGTGCGGCAGCGCTTCTGCTGCCTCAGGCGCACCGACTTCCCCGGCTACCATGGCGGCTGCACCTGCCGTTCCAGGCGCTCGCGGCCGCAGTCCAGGAGATCGGTCCCAGGCGCATCGTGTCGGCCGCGGCGTGGACGCTGCCGAGCTGGGCGCTGGACGGCGCGGTGCTCTACGTCGCGTCGATCGCCATGGGGACGGGCATACCGTTTCATGCTGCCGTGGCGGCCACGGCTTTCACAGTCCTGTTCCAGACCTTCCGCTTCACCCCTGGGGGCATCGGAGTTTACGAGGCGACCATGGCAGGTGCCCTGGCGCTTTATGGAGTCCCGTTACAGGAAGGACTTACGCTGGCGCTGCTGGCGCACGGCCTGAAGTTCGCCTATTCCCTCACCGTCGCGCCCGCGCTGGTGATGATCGAGCTCCGCGGCCCGGTCAGTAACCCGCCGGGAGTCGTGCGCGGGTTGAGGTCCGATGCCAGGAAGGCTTCCGCCTTCGAAGTCGCGGCGGCCCGAGCCTGGAACATCGTCAACGAAGGCAAGCCCTTTACGGTCGTATTCACTCTCGCCATTATCCTCGTACTGACATTCCCCTCGCTTTCGGACGGCGCGAGCGCGTTGCGCGCAGTTGGATCTCTCCTGGGCCTTTCGCCGCTGTTTCTTCTGTTCTACCGGTACGACTACCCGCTCAGATTGCGGTGGACTCTATGGATTGCCCTCATCCCGGCGGCGGCCCTATTCGGGAGCGGGTCGCCTCAGGCCGTTGCGGTGGTCCTGGCGGCGTACTTCTTCTTCACGGTAATTCTCTGGGGATCTTTGTACTACCACTTGAGGATCGGAGCGCCTTGGACCAACTTCACACGGTTCTGGCGCATGGTGATCGAAAACCCGGACCCTACGAGCGGCAACTTTCTGGAGCAGGTCCCGAAGGTCCTTCTAATCGTTTTTCTGTTCCAGCACCTTGCAGCCGACTTTTCGCTGCCGGTAGTGGCAGGGGTGGAGATATTTGTGGGAGCCCTCGCGGTGGCGACAGTCCTGCTGCACCAGTGGTTTTTCACCTGGGCGCCGCCTGTGCCGCTGGAGCCCCGCCGTCTGCCGACCTCGAAGCACGGGCGCGTGGCGAGCAGGGTCATCGTTATTGTGATCGACGGCTGTCGCGCCGACCGTCTCCGAGAGGCGCGGACGCCATGCATAGACCGTCTGCGGCAGGAAGGCACGGCATTCACGGACCTCAGGACGGTTTACCCTGCCCGGACCGTGACCTGCTTCAGCTCTATGCTCACCGGCGCGGGGCCAAAGGTGCACGGCATGGGGAGCAACTTCGTGCCCAGCCTCGGCGTCAAATGCGAGTCTGTCTTCGGTCCGTTGCGCGCGCAGGGCCTCAAAGGGAAAGTGGTGGGCATCGCCCACCTGATCGATGCATTCGGGCACGACGACGTGGCCACTGTCACCGCCGTCATGCACAACGACGAGATCGACCATGCCCTTGTGGCGCGCGCTAAGGCCGTCATGGAGGCGGAAGACCCCGACCTGCTGGTGCTCCATCTCATCAGCGTGGACCAGGCCGGCCACTCTCGCGGCAGCTACAACCGGGAATACCTGGAAAAGATCGAGCAGACGGACGGTATCATCGATGAGTTCCTGGGCTGGTGCGAGCGGACGGGGAGGCTGGCGGACGCCACCGTCATAATCACGTCTGACCACGGCCAGGGGAAGGGGATAGGTGGGCACGGTCACCTGACGCCGCCGGAGGCCGTTGTGCCAGGCGGCCTCTGGGGGGCAGGCGTGGATCCTGGCAGGGTAGTAGATGAGCAACGATCGATCATCGATATTGCGCCAACGATTTCACAGCTACTTGGCGTCGCGCCGCCTGAAATGTCTGCAGGCCGGAGCCTGCTTTCGACCGTTGACGATGCGGCGGCGCCCACCGCAATAATCATCCCTGCATATAACGAAGCGGAGGGCCTGCCGGCCGTCCTTTTGGCGCTGCCGAGGCACTCATTGCAGCGGCCGGTGGTAATAGTGGTAGACGACGGCTCTACCGACTCCACCGCCGAGACGGCGACGCAGCATGGAGCGGATGTAGTCGTTCGCCATGCACGAAACCTCGGCCTTGGAGCAGCGCTACGGACCGGCATGCGAGAGGCGGTGAGGCTGGACTGCCGGGCGGCGGTATATATCGATGCCGATGGGGAGTACGACCCGGCGGATATCCCGAAGGTGCTGGAGCCGGTGCTGGACGGCACCGCTGACTATGTGTTGGGATCGAGATATCGGGGAAAGTGCGTCGGCCAGCGGCCGGTAAGGTACATAGGTAATAAGCTCCTGAATGCAGCAGTCACAGTCCTCTCCGGCCGCGTCATATCGGACGGGCAGACGGGACTGCGCGCATTTTCAAGGCGCGCGCTGGAGTGCGCCGAGATCGTCCACAATTATAACCACGCGCAGGTGCTGACCCTTGACCTTCTCAAGAAGGGCATGCGCCTTGCGCAGGTGCCCATTTCCTACCGCACCCGCAAATATGGACGGTCGTTTATAGGTCCGGCGTACCTGTGGCGCGTGCCCACAGCTATGTTAAGAGAGATACTGACTGCCTGAAGGATGTGCATCAACATGAAGTGGCCCGCTCTGTCTCCAGTTAGCAGTCTCGCAATGGTTGCTGTCTCCACTCTCACTGTGTTGGCGACGGGCTGCGCAGATAAGCCGGGGGAAGACAGGCCCGGCATCACCATCCTTAACGGCGTGGACGGGAACGTCTCCGTCTCCGCCGTGGACCCCCCTCCGACACCGGCGCCGACAATCGGACCGCCCCAAATCTACTTCCTGGAGACGGATGTTCAGCCGCAAGCCAACATCGCGCTGGACGTTCGGGACATGCTGGCGATCGTGGCGCCGGCGGCCGGCGGCGGGGCGGTAGACTGGGCGGCGGTTGCGGCGATCTACGAGAACGGCCGCTATTCCAAAACGGTGGCCAGCGCATTGCGCTCGCTCAGCGGCATGGCGATGGCCACCCACCCGTCCGCGCACGCGGCAATCGACGCCGCGCTCAAAGGCACCGGGGCGAGCGCAGGCGCATCCGACATCGCCCGTGTGGAGGCCGTGCGGGCGGGGACGCTCGCCGTTGTGCGTGCGCAGGTATTAACCGAGTTGGCCGCAGCGAGAGCGAGGCTCGCGGATGGGAAGGGGAGCGAGGCAGTTGCGGCGGTGGACGCCGCCTGGGCCTTCTACGCCGGCGCGACCGATGAAACAGGCGGCAGGCCGTTCCTCCTACTTGCCATGTCCAGACGTGGCCAACCCCAAAGCCAGTTGGACGACTCTATTCAGAAGGCCATGGCAGGCATGCAGGGCGCCGCCAAGCGTGGCGATCTGGCGGCTTTTGACCGGGCGCATGCGGACGCGTTGAATGGCCTGGGCGAAGTCCTTTAGCCCCGCCCGGCTCAGATCACTCGCCGCGCCGGCGATGTTCGCCCTGCTGGTTGCGGCATATGCGTTCTCTGTGGACATCCGCGCCTCCCGCGGGGCGACGATAACGGGCGACGAGCCGTTCTACCTCATCACGACCCAGAGCCTCCTGGAGGACGGCGACCTGGACCTGGCCAACCAGTACGAATCGCGGTCGTACGCCTCTTTCTTCGACCACAAGGACGGACTGTGGAGGCAGTCCGTGCCGGACGGGGACGGGCGAATCCTCAGCCCACACAATATCGGCCTGTCCGTGTACCTGCTCCCCGGATTCGCGCTGGCTGGCAGGCTGGGCGCGCAGGTACAGCTCCTGCTCACGGCGGCGCTGCTGTTTGCGCTTGCTTACGTTTTCACAGCCCGTGTCACAGGCGCTGCGTTGCTGAGCTGGCTGGCCACGCTGGCTGTTGCGCTGTGCGCCACTCCGTTCGTCTACGCGACAGAGATATACCCGGAGATCCCGGCGGCGCTGGCACTCATCGCGGCGCTGCTCCTGGTTCCGCTGCGTGGCCGCGCCGGAGCCGGTAGGGCGCTCCTGTTCGTCCTGGCAGTCTTGGCGCTGCCGTGGCTCGGAGTGAAGTACTTCCCGCTGGGACTTATCGCAACCGCGTGCTTTCTCTGGCGCGCGACGTGGTCGGGCAGGGCGGCGCTCGCCGGTGGGGGGCTGGCGCTGGGCCTGCACTACGTCTGGTTCCACCTCCACACCTACGGCGGCCTCACGCCCTACAACGTGAACATGGTCTACGCGGGCGAGGGCGTCGCGCAGCTTCTGGACAGCCATGTGGCGTTCGGGACACGCTTCTACCGGCTCTGGGGCATCCTCATAGACGAGCGCTTCGGCCTGGGGCGCTGGTCGCCTTTTCTGCTGCTGGCGATTCCCGGGGCGGTGCTTGCGATGTCCCGCGACACTATGAGCAGGCTCGTTGCAGCACTGATCGGGGCGCAGCTCCTGATCGCCACTTTTGTCGTCATAACCATGATGGGCTGGTGGTTCCCGGGCAGGACGATGGCGACCGTAGTCCCGCTGTTTGCCGTTCCGATCGTCCTGTACCTCAAGGAGGGCAGGGCGTGGGCCAGGGCGCTGGCGGTCGCGCTTGCGGCATACAGCCTGGCCGTTACCGCCTCGCTGGCTTTCTCGGGACATGTCCGGGAAATTGTAGTCGCGGTGGACCCGTTCGAGATGGGTGCGCCGTTCTTCCGCCACCTCAAGCCGCTGTTTCCTGACTACCGGCTCTGGAATGAAGAGACGTACATCGTTACTGCTGCCTGGCTCGCACTGGGAGCGGTTTCAGTTGCTGCTGCCGTATGGGAGGCGCTACGGGAGGGATAGAGGAGAGGGAAAAGCCAAACACAAGTCTTGCAGACAGTATACCGCATGCGGTATACTGCTGGAGGAACGCAGGATGAAGCAGTACCTTGACGAGGCCGGGCGAATTGTCACTTTCACTGACGCGGCGGCCGCCGAGATACCGAAGAAGCACCGGGAGATGACAGGTCTGCTGGACCAGATTCCTGTCGTTCTTGCTTCGCCGGATGCCCGCCGCCCGTCCCGCTGGGACCCGCGGTCAAGGCTTTTCTACCGGTTCTATCCCAATGTGTGGGAAGGCGACAAGTACATCTGCGTAGCTGTGAAGTACCTGCCGGGTGAGGCCTACGTGGTTACGGCCTACGTGGTGAATGAAGTCCCGGACATCCCATGAGGTGGAAAGAAATGGAAACGCAAGAGCGAAGGCAGGTCAGGGTTACCTATGACGCCTTTGGAGACATACTCGAGGTGCTCTGGGAGGATGCTGAAGGGTCGTACGTCGGCACGAACGATGATCGCGTGCTCGCGAGGTTGGACTCTTCCGGAAGGATAATCGGCATGATGGTCCAACACGCCAGCACTGCAATGGACCAGAATGCCATCGACGCTGTGCTCGTTGGCGGTCCCCAGCCGGAGCCTGCCGTGCCGGTGCGCGTCGCCGCTGAGAGGCTCGGCGTCAGCGAGCGCCGCGTGCGCCAGTTGCTTGCGGAAGGGCGGTTCGAAGGCGCGCGGCTTGTTGGGCGGGACTGGATCATCCCCCAACCCATCGCTATCACACCCGCGCGCTATGGCAGGGTCGGAGTCGCCCGGAGAATAGCGGAGTCAAAGGCGCCGTATATCACCGGCAACAATAAGACTACTGAGTGATACAGGAAGACGAAAAGCCCGGCCATTCGGCCGGGTTTTTCCATTAGACGTGGCGCCGGATATGCCTTGGGGATCTGGTCCTCCGGCACTATCGATTTGTCCTGGGGGTAGTAGCCGATCGTCTTGCGGCCGTGGTCCAGGTCGTACAGCGGCCAGTTGCTGTCGGAGGCGCCGTAGACCCTGACATGCTTGCCGCCGTCGTAGCGGATGGCTGCGTCGAATACTGCGGCGCAGTCGCGCGGGCTGAGCATGTGTGGGTGGGTTACCTTCTCTCGGGTCGGGTCCATGTTGCCGATACGCACAGAGACGATGCTCATGCCGTGTTTGGCGGAGTACATGTCGCCCATTGCTTCGCCAAATACCTTCGTGATCGAGTAGTAGCTCTCCGGTCTCGGCAGCGTCTCCGCCGTGCGGGTCATGCTTTGCGGGTAGTACGAGCTCGGGACCACACCGCCCCTGCTGGCAAATGCGATGTGCTTGACCCCAAGCTTGGCCGCCGACTCGTACACGTTGTACGTGCCCTTCATCGATTGGAGGGACGGCTCCCAATCGTGCCCCAGGTATGCCAGGTGCATCACACCGTCCATCCCCTTCATCGCGTTGTAGACCGCGTCCCAGTCCGCTACCCCTCCGATAACGCTGTCCTTGTACATGGGCATAGGGACCACATCCATCCCGCGAAGCTCATGTTTAGTGCCCAGATATTTCGCTATGGTACTTCCGACCTTACCTGCCGCGCCGATGACTAGAACACGCATGTAGAGACTCCTTGGATATTCCATTTTCGGACTGATGGCGTATTCTAGGCCCATGTGTTGTGGACGGCAAGTTGTCGCTCCCCTACAATATCGGCCAGCTACTTTTCGAGGTGCCGACACATGCCGAACCTGCCTCCGATCCCGGACGCGCAGCTTACTGAGCTCCGGGAGATCCCTACCCAGACGATCATCGACGCGCTGTGGGTCAAGAATTGGCCGCAGACTTACATAGAGGGCGCGCGGCCGCTGAAGCCCGGTCAGAAGATGGCAGGCCGCGCCGTGACGCTGCGCTTCGTCCCGCATCGGCCCGACCTGGTCGAGGACAAGCCGAAGGGCGAGCAGTCCGCAGAGTACGTCGCGTTTGAGCTGTGCGGACCCGGCGAGGTGCTTGTTGTCGACGCGATGCGGTGGGGCTACGCCTCCATCGGCGGCGACATCAAGTTCCTGCGCCTGCACCAGCGCAAGGTCGGAGGCCTGGTGACGGACGCCTCCGTCCGCGACAGCGGCACGCTGAAGGGCTACAACTTCCCGGTATTTTCCTACAGCACTACTGCCAAGCAGGGTCCCGCCGATTTCTGGCCGTGGCAGGTGAACGATGCGATCCAGTGCGGCGGCGTCCTGGTGCGCCCCGGCGACGGCATCGTGGGCGATGACGACGGCGTGGTGGTGGTGCCGCGCTCGATGGTAGACACAGTAATCCAGGTCGCGAAGCAGAGGGAGGACGTGGAGCACATCATCAAGCAGCAGCTTGAGATAGAGCAGTGTTCGCCGGGCAAGTACTACCCGTTCAACGAGCGGACGTGGAAGCTATACGAGGAGAAGACGGGCCGCAAGCGGCCGGGGTAAGACGGTAGCTGGTAGTAGGTAGTTGGTGGTTGGCTAACAGCCGAAGACTTGAACACCTAAGCAAGAGACAAAGGCAGGCAAAAGATGGCAACGGCGGTGAATATCTGCGATTTCCCCAATTCCTATGTGCTCTGGCGCGGCGGCGCGCCGATCAACGACAAGCGCAAGCCCGGCCACATGCCGTGGGAGAACTCCGTCCGGGTGCAGATGGATGCGCGGTGCGAGATCACTAACGAGAAGACCGGCAAGACCGAGCACTACGTCCTCATCGCCCCGTGCCGCACGGAGTGGATGTACCGCAACGAGATTCTGTGGCAGAACCCCAACCGCGAGTTCTGCGGCATCTACGGCGAGGGCTGGTCGGTCGCGGGCCACGTGGAGGTGCTGGAGTACGCCGAGGGCCGCCGCGACTTCAAGACGCCGCGCCCGATCAAGGAAGTCTTCATGGAGTTCAGCCTGACGGTCAAGAACCACCAGAAGGTGCAGATGCTCAAGAGCGACGCGGAGGTGATCGAGGCCACGAACAAGGGGCTTCCCATCATCGCGCGCACGGAGATTCTCAACGAGGCAAACGGCCTGAAGGCGATGATGGAGTACCCGATCAAGACGATGAACTACAACGACCACAACGTCCGCATGCAGGTGGACACCGGCCCGCTCTTGTTCGCGGACCTGGAGTCCAACGTCTCGAACAACATCGAGCGCATGAACGTCTCGTTCGTCTGCTACAACAACTACGAGGTCGCGGAGTTCGTCCTCCGCCACTCGCGCAGCGTCACGGACAACACGGGCAAGCAGCACATCTTCGCCGCGTACGACGACATCCGCCGCGTGCCGGTCAAGACCACGTTCTACGTGGCGGGGAAGCTTTAGGAGGAAGGGTTCCGGGTGCCGGGTGTTAGGTGCTGGGTTTCGGATCTAACCCCAGCACCCAGAACCCCTAGTTCTTCAGCGGCTTGCCGTTCTTGAGCACGTAGTCGATGCGCTCCAGCGTCTTCGGCTCAGGGCAGAGGGCCATGAGCGCCCCGCGCTCCAGCTCCAGCACGTCCTCCTCGGACATGTAGCCGCCCGCCGGGCGGTCTCCGCCTGTGAGCACCCGCGCGAGCTTGCCCGCCACCTTCACGTCGTGCTCGGACGCCTTGCCTTGCTCCTGCGCCTGCTTGACCGGCGCGAGCAGCTTCTCGGCCGCGCCGGCGCCCAGGACGCGTATCTGTAGCTGCACAGGCTTCGGTGACAGGGCGGGTCTCTTCGAGCGTATCTCCAGCACCGCCTGCTTCGCTAAGAACAGCAGGTGGTCGGCGTTGGCGCTCTCGCTGTCCGTCGGTCTGAGGAAGCCGAGAGAGCGGGCCTCCGTGGCGCTGCCGGATGTCTTGCCCATGTTGATTGTGGCGAATACCTTCTCTACGGCGTCGTAGGCCGCCTTGTCGGTATTCGCGTCCGCCGCGCTGCCGCCGAGGCCGCCGGGGACCTTCTCCAGCGCGCGGATCAGCATCTCCTTGCACCCGCCGCCTGCCGGGACGATGCCCGCCAGCGTCTCCACCAGGCCCATTGACAGCTCCGTCCCCGCGACCATCCTGTGACCGTGCAGCGATATCTCCGCGCCTCCGCCGAGCGCGAGGCCGAAGGGCGCGGTCACAACGGTCGCCTTGAGCCGCTTGACCGCCAACAGGCCGTACTGGAACCTGCGGATCATGGTGTCGATCTCGTTCCATTCACCCGCGTTGGCGGTATCCAGGACCAGCTTCAGGTTGAAGCCCACCGAGAAGTTCGGCCGCACGTGGCTGCTGATGACGAGGCCCTGGAAGTCATTCTCAACCTTCTGTGCGGCCTTCTCGATCATCTCCAGCATCTCCATGCCGATCGCCTGCTTGGCCGAGTGGAAGTCGAGGAACGCTACGCCGTCGCCGATGTCGAAGAGCGTCGCGCCGGGGTTCTCGATAACCGACCTACCGGCGCGCTTGAGGCCGTCGTACGAGATCTCGCGGGAGCTCTGGGAGACGGGCTTGTACTTGCCCGCCGTGCCGAGCTGCTGTGTCGCGCCGCCCTGGTGCTGGTACAATGTGCCGCCGGTCGCGGCTATCTTCTCCACCCACGTCGGGATGGGCAGGCCGTCGGCCTTCATGCGCTTCGTTGCCTCCGCCACTCCGAGGGCGTCCCACGCCTCGAACGGGCCGAGCTCCCACGCGAAGCCCCACTTCATCGCGCGGTCGATGCTCACGATGTCGTCCGCCACGACGCCGACCATCTTCGCGGAATACGCCATTACGCCCGATAGGGCCTTCCACGCGAGCTGCCCGGCGGGGTCGTTGTAGGAGACGAGCTTCTTGAGGCGTTCGCCGGGGTTGTCGATGCGACGGACGGCGTTCAGCGACTCCGCCTCCAGCTTGCGGCCGGGGCGGTACTCCAGCGTCTTGTGGTCCAGCGTCAGGATGCTGGACTTGCCGCCGTCCGTGGAGCGCTTGAAGAACCCCTGGCCCTTCTTCTCGCCCGCCATCCCCTTCTTAAGCATTTCGCGCATATACTGCGGCACGGCGAACACCTTCTGCTCCCATGGGTCGCCGGTGATCTTGAGCACGTTCTCGCAGACGTCGATCATGACATCGATGCCGATTAGGTCGATGGTGCGGAACGTGGCGGAGCTTGGCCTCGCCGAGGCGGGGCCTGTGACCGCGTCTACATCGTCCGCGCCGAAGCTCAGGTCGTCCATCGCGTGCAGCGCGGCCATGAGGCTGAAAATGCCCACACGGTTGCCGATGAAGTTGGGCACGTCCTTCGCCTTCACGACGCCCTTGCCGAGCGTGTTCTCGGCGAACGCGGACAGGCCGGCGAACACCTGCGGCGAAGTCTCCGCGGTCGGGATGACCTCCAGCAGCTTGAGGTACCGCGGAGGGTTGAAGAAGTGCGCGCCGAGGAATCGAGAGCGCATGTCCTTCGGCAGCGCCTCCGCGATGATCGCGATGCGAATGCCGGAGGTGTTGGTGCTGGCGATGGCAGTAGGCTTGATGTGCTTCGCGGCCTTCGACCAGATCGCCTTCTTGATGTCGAGGTTCTCCGATACGGCCTCAATGACCCAGTCGGCGTCCGCCAGCTTTGCGATGTCGTCGTCGAAATTGCCCGGCGTGATGCGCTCCAGCGACGCCGCGCAGTCCACGGCTGGCGGGCGCATCGTGGAAAGGCGCTCCTTCGCTCCCTTTGCCATCTTGCTGCGGTCGCCATCGGTGGAGGGCAGGTCCAGCAGCAGCGTCCTGATGCCGCGGTTGGCCAGCAGCGCCGCTATCTGTGAGCCCATTGTGCCGGCGCCCAGCACGGCGGCGGACTTGATTTCGATCTGGTTGGTCGTCATTCGGTGAGTTCCTTGAATGAGGGGTACGGCCCCGATTCGAAGACTTCCCGATTCCCAGGGGTCATACGGGATCTGCGACATCGGGGTTCAAAGCAAGGTACAGGGTACGGGGTACTGGTGAGCGAAGGCAAGGGGAGGGGAGGAAGTTGTGAGTTAGGAGTTCAGAGTAGAGAGTTTGAAAGCAAAAAGAAGTGGCCCCGGACAACAGGGGCCACTTCAGATAATACTATGGCTCGGGGAACGATGTCAGGACAAAGCCTCCGCCGCCGGCTTTCTTGCGCACGACGACGACGTTCTTCTTTGTGTCCTTTAGGCGCTTGGCCTTCCTCTCGCGGCCCTTCTTGTCCATGACGTTATGCTCGTCAAGATATCCACCGATGTTGCCGCCGCTGGTGTGGCGGACGGCCTTCGTGGCGTTGGCGGCGACGCTGGGGTCGAAGAGCCAGGTGTTGGTCTCCGATTTGTTGGCCTTCAGGTTGTCGTTCACGGCCGTCTCCGCAGTGGCCTTGTCGGGGTAAGAAGATGCCACATCTATGCCCTGCGCAGTGATTCGGCCGGTGAGGTATTCGTTGCCTTTGCCGACGTGGCGGTCGATCGTGTGCCCGCCGCCGGCCTCCTCGGTATCGAGGTCGACGCCCGGGTCGTCGTTGATCTTTGTGAAGTCGCGCTGGACCGCGCCCGGCTCCGCCTTCGCCTGGGCAATCCGGTTGGCGAGGCGCTGCACGTGCGCATTTCCGTATGTCCGCTGGATGTCCTGCGCGACCGATGCCCGCTGCATGGCCGCGCCTGGCCGGGGCGCGCCTGCGACGGCGAGGGCGGAGGCCTGCCTGTCGAACGTGGCCTCGCTGAAGTCCGTGCCTAACGGCGCTTCAATTCCCACGTCCTGGGCAGGGGCCGCCTCTTTGCCGGTATCCCTTGAAGGGGCGTCGTGCTGTTTGGATTCGTGACGCACACGCGTCTTTCCGCCGTCCCTACCACCTGTGTTGGACATATTTCCCCCCCCTGTTACCGGCGCATAATAGCACAGGCCCGCAACATTGTCGTGCCCGAATTTTGCGCCGCTACGTACGTGTCCCCCTCATTCGAGCAGCCACCGCACGGCGCGCTCGACGAACAGTTTGTTGTCCCCCTCATCAATCAACCCTTTGCCCGGGTAGTCGGTGCCCTTCGTCCCCAGCAGGCCGCAGTTTGCAATGGCGAACAGGCGGCCCTGGCCGACCCCCGGGTCGCCGCGGCGGCCGTCCAGGGCGACTGCGAATGCGCGGGCGTAGGGCGTTTTGCCGGCGACCAGGTCTCCCGCCGTCATAGGGACCCAGGCGACCACCTGGCCTGCGCCGTAGATTACGCTGCCGCACGAGTTGAAGACGATCGTTCTCACAGCGCGCTCACCTGAGCGACCGAGAGTAACAGGATGGTCCTTGACCAGCCTCGCGGGTATATGGGCCAGCCTGTCCGGTATCTTGAAGGAGGAGTTTTCAAAGCCAAGGCCGAACCGTCGCGCGAGGGTGTCGTCCTCTGCGTGGAAGGGAGCGTGAGTCGAGAGGTGAAACAGGCGGCCCCCTGTTTTGACGTACCGCTGGATCGAATCGAGCTCATCCGGGTCAAACGGCGCAGTGCGTATTGGGATAATCAGGAGGTCGCACTCGCTCAGCGCGGCCGGAGTCATACGACCGTCGCTGAAGACCGCTTCGGCGCCGGTGCTCTCCCTCAGTAACTCAAGGAATGTTTTCAGCCTGAGCCCTTTTACATCCGGGTGCTCGGTGTGGGCCTGCACCTGGAAGGTATTCCTGTCTATCACTATCCTCATCTGGTTGCTCCACCTGTGGAATTGTGGCGATTTTAGTTTCCGCGCCGCAACGTTACAATAGGGGCCGCCGCATCGCGACCTGTCAAAGGAGCACCCTGAATGGCATCAACAGTCATGACCGTCAACGGACCGGTCCCCGCCGACAACCTCGGCTTCACAACGCCCCATGAGCACATCTTCCTGGACCTGATGCGGGACAACTGGTCGATGAACAACTTCCTGAACGACCCCGAGTTGGCATACCAGGAGCTGATGCACTTCAAGCGCGCCGGCGGCGTCACGCTCGTCGACCTGACCAGTGGCGGGCTGAAGGAGAACGACCAGCACGTCCTTCCCGTGAAGCACCCGCTTGCCATCAGGGATATGGCGCAGCGCACCGGTCTGAACATCGTTCTCGGGTGCGGCTGGTACCGGGAGACGTACTACCCGCAGTACCTGTGGAGGGCGAAGACCGACCAGATAACAGAGGAGATGGTGCGGGACGTGACGGTCGGCATTGACGGCACGGAGGTGAAGGCGGGTGCCATCGGCGAGATCGGCGCACACTTCACCTGGCTATCTCCTGTAGAAGAGCGCGTCCTCCGGGCCGCCGCGCGGGCGCAGAAGAAGACGGGCGTCGCCTTCGCCACCCACGCCACCCGCGGGCCGGTGGGACTGGACCAGCTCGACATCCTTAAGGAGGAGGGAGCGGACCTGAGCAGGGTGGTCGTTGCGCACTCATGCTCGCACCCGTACCTGGAGTACCAGGTGGAGATTGCCCGCCGCGGCGCTTACATCTCCTTCGATAGCCAGGGCGCTTGGCCCGAGTACGCGCAGGAGGGGCAGCTAAGACTCCTGAAGCAGGTCATCGACGCGGGCCTCATAAAGCACGTTCACCTGTCCCACGACATCTGCTACCGCTCGATGTACCACTCGTACGGCGGGGGCGGCTACGACTTCATCCCTACGAAGCTCTTCCCAGTTCTCAGGAAGATGGGCATCACGGACGAGCAGCTCCACATCATGACGGTGGAAAACCCCAGGAGATGGCTGGCGGGGGAAGGGTAGGGCACTACTTCAGGATATCCGCCAGGATCGTTTTTAACAGGATGTTGGTGACTACGGCGATAGAGATGCTGGTCCCGATCTGAATCAAGAACCGCGCGTCTATGAGAGTCGGAGTTATCGTCTGTAGTTGCTGCATCTGATGAAGCAGGTGCTGGTGGCGCATCAGGCGATGGATGGCTCGGGTGGGCTCTTCCCCTTCGGGCGCTTCCGCGCACGCGTTCAGCGACGCTTTCAGCGACTTCATCTCGGATGCCTTCTGGCGCGCGAGCATCCTGTTGAGGAACAGGTGCGGCAGGAATATGGAGGTGGCGATCACAAGGTAGAAAACAATAAAGCCAACTACTACGTACAGTCGCTGGCTATCCGCGCTGTCCCCGCTGAAAGTGTACTCAAAAATGGACCCAATGCCGAGCGGGAGAACTGCTAACAGCCACGACCAGACGATAAGGTCTTTCACCGGTTGCAGTGTGGCCTTGCCACCGTTGAGCAGAAAACCGTCTTCCAGTCTGGCCTGCTTGCGGAGTTCGCGCGCGGCGAGCGAGAGTCCGACAAGGCTCATTGCGATTACGCCCATAAGAAAGTATGCGGCGACGGCGGACTGGACGGCCATGTTGACCCGCAGGGGGATCTCGTTTGTGTACACAGAGAATGTATCCGCGGGCAAAGGACCCAAAGCAAATGGCAAGACCGAAAAAGACGCCAGAGCAACGCCATACCAGAATGGGAGGGAGAACTTGCGAAGGACGGCGTTGCCTTCCCCGCCTGGCTCGCGTGTGTGGCCTGTTATCTGACTTACCATCGGCGACATTTTCAACGCCAGGCGCGGCAGGGCTGCGAGTGCGATCGAGCCCACAAGGGTGTATGCCGTGTACAGCACCAGCCACTTCTGGACTGCGCCGGCCTCAAAGTTTCCCGCCAGCGCGCCGCACAGGAGTCCGAATGCATAAAGCAGCAGCGCTGGGAGCACGATGAGTATGGCTGCCGTGGGTTTACTTCGGCGGGCAATAAAACTCGACCACCAGAAGGGACTCCATAGCCACCAACTCGTCAGCCCCGATTCTTCCCTTATGGTTCGAGTGTGAAAAGAGCCTATTCGCGCTGATTCAGCCACTTATGCCCAGCTTTCCGAACCGCTTCAGGTGATTACCACGGTTTTGGGGCACAGTATAGGCTGCCAACGGAAATAGCGCAATTAGACTCGCTTATAGGGTAAATAAACTTCCAGCTATATACCTCGTCCCTCCCATTCCGTTGCCGTCGTTCGCCGTGATGTAGTAGGCGGTGAAGATTCGCTCGTCCTCGAACTGGACCGCGATTGGGTAGCCCACGTCCGCGCCGGCAGAGTCGTCGCGCACGATTGCCTCGCCGGACCACGTTTCCCCCTCGTCTTCGCTGACAATCACCCCGATGCCGCACGGTGGCTTACGTCTGCCGAAGATCACTGCGATTCGCCCGTCGCGCAGCCGCTTGGGCCACGGCGAGCGATAGTAGACGCCCCTGGCCCCGGCGGTGGTGCTGGACGGCGCGTTCCATACGGAGCTGCCCCATGCGACGATGGGCTTTGGGACGCTCCAGCTATAGCCGCCGTCGTCCGAGTAGTTCATCTGGATTGCGTGTCGCACGCCGCCGATCTGCAGCATGTAGCACTGTAGCCGTCCGCTGGGAAGCAGCACAAGGCCGGGATAGGTGGGCCGCCCCATACCTGAGGAGTCCTCCGCTACCTTTGCGAGGTACTCCCAGGAGAGGCCGTTGTCATCCGAGCCGTAGAGGGCTACGCCAGGTGGAAAGGAGCCCGAGCCGTAGATGGACATTACGCCGAGAAGAGAGCCGTCGGGGCATTTCACCAGCGGATGCCCGTCGCGGTGGATAGTAACCGCGCCGCCGGTCGCATCCAGGCGGGGAATGCGGTCGAGGCGCACCCTGGTCGGGACCTTTTCCCACGTTCGCCCGCGGTCTCCCGAGCGGAACGCAAAGCATTCAAGCTCGTGGCCGCCGTCCGGGCCGAGGGGACCGGTCGCAGTCCGTGTAAAGTAGACCGCTGAGTCCGGCCCGGCGAGGTCAATTCGCTCGCGCGGCGCCTTGCCGTCCGCCTGACCAACTATCGCACGTTTCTCTTCGAGCGACCTGCCCTCGTCCCAGACGACAACGTTGTTTTCAGCCGGCCAGGTCTCTCCGAAGTCCATGGAGCGCTGCAAGAGGATGTGGGCGCGGCCGGCGTAGCCCTTGTTAAAGGAGTGGCTGACGTCGTACTTGTTGGCATATGCGCTGGTCGCGTGGCTGTGGA
The DNA here is from genome assembly GCA_016872355.1 of SAR202 cluster bacterium. Classification (NCBI taxonomy): domain Bacteria; kingdom Bacillati; phylum Chloroflexota; class Dehalococcoidia; species SAR202 cluster bacterium. The sequence continues at coordinate 26,820 of VGZY01000035.1, forward strand.
GCGCGGCAATTTCGCCGTTGCCGTAATAGAAAATGCCGCTCTGGCGGGGATGGCCACAGCAGTTCTCCTTGCTGTAGCACACTTTGGTGTGACGCAACCCGGAGAGCTTCAGAGGGGTCCTGAACAAGGCGCACCTCGTGGCATACTATCGGGAAATTCCGGCGCCTATCCCTTTGACGAGCCTATGTCCAGGAAAAGCTTGACCGCGTTCTGGATAACCATAGTCTCCGGGATACCGAGTTCCCCGGCGGCCTTCTTGATTTCGTTCGCCATGGGGCCATCAAAAGTAGCCGTGAGGCGGTCCTCTGTGTTCAGCCACTGGGACAGGTCGCGGACTCGGTTGGCCTCAATGCGGCCGGCCATTTCCTGCCTGGGGTTGTTGGAAGGGCCGCGGAACAATAGCACCTTGTCGGCGTCCTTTACGAACCAGTACTTGAACCCTGCAAAGTCCAGAAGGTCGAACTTTTCATTAGACATGGCTGTATCCCCAATTGGTAATCGGAGTATGATTCGTGACAGTATAGCAGCAGGGGCCGCGGTCAATTAGCGGACTCCGGCGCATGTTTTCGGAATTTTGACCGGGCGTTCCAGCAGTTCACTGGGAGTTAGTATGCGACGGCGGTCCACGGCTGAAAGCAGCGTTCGTGATACGATTGATTCTGTACCTAACACCTCCGCACGGAGGCCCCAATGTTCGAGACCCTTTCTGACAAGTTAAACGGCGTCTTCAGCAAGCTGGGCAACAAGGGCCGACTTACTGAGAAGGACGTTGATGAGGCGCTGCGCGAGGTGCGCAAGGCCCTCCTCGAAGCGGACGTCAACTTCAAGGTCGCCCGCGATTTCGTGGCCCGCATCCGAGCGCGCGCCGTGGGCGAAGACGTGCTGACGAGCCTCTCTCCCGGGCAGATGGTGGTGAAGATCACCAATGAAGAGCTCACAAAGATGCTGGGCTCCGAGGTGAGCAAGCTCACGCCCGCGCCCAGGGCCCCTTCGGTCGTGCTCATGGTCGGCCTCAACGGCTCCGGGAAGACGACCACCTCCGCCAAGCTCGCCCGCCTGCTCAAGCAGGGCGGCCAGATGCCCCTACTGATCGCCTGCGATCTCCAGCGCCCGGCAGCTATTCAGCAGCTCGAGACGCTGGGCGGGCAGATCGACGTCGAAGTCTACAAGCGCGCCGGCAACGAGACGACTGTGCAGGTGGCGCGGGACGGCATCAAGCGCGCCGTCGCAAAGGGCGCCGCTTGGGCCATCGTCGATACCGCCGGCCGCTTCCAGATCGACGACGAGCTAATGAAGGAGCTCGAGGCCGTCAAGGCTGCGGTAAACCCCGTCGAGACGATCCTGGTGCTGGACGCCATGACAGGCCAGGAGGCGGTTAACGCCGCGAAGGAGTTCAACACCCGCATCGGCGTAACAGGACTGGTGATGTCCAAGCTGGACGGCGATGCCCGCGGCGGAGCGGCGCTCTCGATCGTGAGCGAGACCGGGGTGCCAATCAAATTCATGGGCATTGGCGAGCGCGTGGAGGCGCTGGAGCCGTTCTACCCGGACCGCCTCGCCTCGCGCATACTCGGCATGGGCGACGTACTGACCTTCATTGAGAAGGCGCAGCAAAACATCGACCAGCAGAAGGCCATGGAGCTTGAAAAGAAGCTCCGCCACAACACCTTCGACCTGGACGACTTTCTCGGCCAGCTCCAGCAGATTAAGAAAATGGGCCCGCTCAGCCAGGTGCTGGACATGGTGCCCGGCTTCTCGGCAATCAAGAAAAAAGTGCCGGACGAGGATTTGAGCGAGAAGCAGATGAAGAAAGTCGAAGCCATTATCTGCTCCATGACGGCCCAGGAGCGCAAGAAGCCGGAGATGATCGACGGTAGCCGCCGCCGTCGGATCGCCCAGGGCAGCGGCACCACGCCCCAGGACGTCAACCAGCTCCTCAACCAGTTCCGCCAAATGCAGAAGATGATGAAGCAAATGTCCTCAGGCAAAGGCATGCGCAACCTCACGCGCATGTTCCAGTAATGCCCGCCTTCCTGTTGCTTGCCGGTAGCGGCTTGCAAATTCTCCGGCGAGTTCCGACTCTCGCTGGCAGGCGATTTCTCGCCGCAGTGTCAAGGGGCAGTGAATCTGTCAGTGTTTAGGGTGCAGTGATTTTGTCAGTACGGTTCGTTTCCATGGGTGGTCTGCAGCCGGCTTATGGGCGGTGGACTTAGCCGGATAGGGACTGAGTCCTCTCGCCCGAGGTTTCGGTTGAATTCCGGTGGGAGACTCCTGCGCTTCGGGTTTTGGCTGCTCACCGAGTGAAGATTGGGGATGAGAAAGGTC
>VGZY01000036.1 GCA_016872355.1 SAR202 cluster bacterium
GAACAAGGTTCAGTATCTGTGCTCTCTTCGCTTCTCGCTCGGTCAAATGTAGTCCTCTCATGGACTGACATATTCACTGAGAAGTTACCTACTGACAATATCACTGAGCAAAGACATTACAGCGTGGTGCGAAATTGACAGTTTTCATCAGTTCGTGTTAATTTGAATCGTTGCTTTCAATGCGGATGACTATGCGTTGATGGGGAGTAGTAGCGGCAGTGGCCGCAGCGAGCCGGTGCAAGTGAAAATCCGGCGCCTCCGCGAACTCGCCCCTGAGCATTCACCCCGAACCGAGCGCCACCCACAGGGCGCATCACTTCAAGGGCGACGGATTGGCCCCGTTACCGGCCAGCTCGACTGGAGCCACGAGAGGTCCCGATTGTATCGGGACAATTAGGGTGGTACCGCGGGAGTATTCTTCGAATAAACTCATCCCGTCCCTGTTGTGGGACGGGATTTTTTGCGTTTTAGGCGGTCCGTGACCGCGTATCCTATGGAGGTCATCTCTAGACCATGAAGCTGAATGGTTCTCAACTACTCTGCGAAGCTCTGATCAGGGAGGGCGTGGACGTAATCTTCGGCCTCCCCGGCGGCGCAATCCTGCCGCTCTACCAGACGCTGCCCCAGTTCCCGCAGCTCCGCCACATCCTGGTACGCCACGAGCAGGGCTCCGCCCACGCCGCGGACGGCTACGCTCGCGTCACCGGCAAGCCCGGCGTGTGCTGGGCCACGTCCGGCCCCGGCGCGACAAACCTGGTGACGGGCATCGCGACGGCGCAGATGGACTCGGTGCCTATCGTCGTCGTAACCGGGCAGGTTAGCCGCGCCTCAATCGGCACGGACGCCTTCCAGGAGACGGACATCACGGGCATCACCCTGCCCATAACGAAGCATAACTACCTCGTCATGCACGCGTCGGACATCCCGCGCATTGTGAAGGAGTCGTTCCACATCGCCAGCACCGGCCGCCCCGGCCCGGTCCTCATCGATGTGCCCAAGGACGTCCAGAACGAGGTTGTGGAGTACGAAGAGAGCACCTTCGACGAGATGTACGCGAAAGTGGAGCTCGACCTCCCCGGCTACAAGCCGACGATGGAGGGCCACCCCAGCCAGATCAAGAAGGCCGTGCAGCTCATTGCCGAGTCGAAGCGACCGGTGATCCTTGCCGGCCACGGCGTAATCTTCTCCGGCGCATACGATGAGCTGAGGGAGCTGGCGGAGAAGGCGCAAATCCCGGTCATCACAACCCTGCTCGGCATCAGCTCTTTCCCTGAGACGCACGTCCTGTCCGTCGGCATGCCCGGCATGCACGGCATGGCGTACGCCAGCCTGGCGATTGAGGAGGCTGACCTCCTGATCGCTCTCGGCATGCGGTTTGACGACCGTATCACGGGCAAGCCGAGCGCCTTCGCCCGCAAGTCGAAGAAGATTCATGTGGACATTGACCCATCCGAGATCGGCAAAAACATCCCGGTGGATGTCCCGATCGTCGGCGACCTGAAGCGGGTCCTTGTCAAGCTGAACAAGCTTGTGCAGCCCGCCACGCACAGTGAATGGGTCCAGCGAATCGAGGAGCTGAAGCGCGAGCACCCTTCCATGGATATTCGCGAGACGGACAAGCTACTGCCGCAGTTCGTCATCAAGTCGCTTTGCGACGTAACCGAAGGCAAGGCGTTTATCGTGACCGGCGTGGGCCAGCACCAGATGTGGGCGGCCCAGCACTACACGTACACTGAGCCCAGGAGCTTCGTCTCTTCCGGCGGCTCCGGCGCGATGGGCTTCGAAGTGCCCGGCGCAATGGGCGCCCAGGTCGGTCGGCCGGACCGCGTTGTGTGGTCGGTTGCCGGCGACGGCGGCTTCCAGATGACAATGTGCGAGCTCGCGACGCTGGTGGAGAACAAGATCCCGGTCAAGTTCGCAATCGTCAACAACAACGTCCTCGGGATGGTGCGGCAGTGGCAGGACATCTTCTACAAGAGGAGCTTTGTCGCCACCAGGTACACGGCCAACCCCGATTTTGTGAAACTGGCGGACGCTTTTGGCATGCTCGGAATCCGAGTGACCCAGAAGAGCCAAGTGAAGGCGGCGATACAGCAGGCAATGGATTACGATGGCCCTGCGATCGTAGACTTTGTGGTTGAGGAAGACGAAAACGTCTACCCCATGATCCCAGCCGGCCAGACGATCAATGAGCTGATCGAGGAGCCGAGACCCCAAGAGGCGCGACGACGATGATGAACAACAACGGCACTAGCCTGCCCCGCCACACGATCACCGCACTGGTCGAGGACCGGCCCGGCGTCCTCAACCGCGTATCCAGCATGTTCCGCCGGCGCGGGTTCAATATCGCCAGCCTCGCGGTAGGCCACAGCGAGGAGCCCGGCCGCTCCCGCATGACCTTCGTCGTCGAAGGCGACGACCGCGTCGTCGAGCAGGTCACCAAGCACCTGCACAAGCTTATCGACGTCATCAAGGTCACTGAGATCTCCGACGAGAACGTCGTCTCGCGGGAGCTCGCGCTCATCAAGGTCAAGGCCGACGCGCAGAGCCGCAGCGAGATCATCCAGATCGTCGATATCTTTCGCGCGAAGATCGTGGGCGTAGCCCCGGACACCCTCATAATCGAGGTCACCGGTGACGGCGACAAGCTCGAGTCCCTGCTAGGCCTGCTCAAGCCCTTCGGGGTGATCGAGGTCATGCGAACCGGCACCATCGTTATGGAGCGCTGGACCGGCAGCATGCACGGCGACGGCGGCACCCGGCCCCGCAAGCAGCGCTCGACGACGAGCCTCGCAAACATCTGGGGCGAGCCGAGCTCGGTTTAACTTCCAGCAACCAAATTATCGGAGACGAACCTCTAATGACCATCATGTACTACGAGACAGACGCAGACCTTTCAGTCCTGAAGAACAAGACCATTGGCATCATTGGCTACGGCAGCCAGGGCCACGCCCATGCGCTCAACCTTAAGGACAACGGCCAGAAGGTGCTAATCGGCCTCTACGAAGGCAGCAAGAGCAAGGCGAAGGCCGAGGCCGAGGGGCTGAAGGTCAAGTCTATCGAGGATGTGACGAAGGAGTCGGACATCATCATGATGCTGATCCCCGACCACACCCAGCGCGAGGTCTACAACAAGTCCATCAAGCAGCACCTCACCGCAGGCAAGGCGCTTATGTTCGCTCACGGCTTCAACATCCACTACAAGGCCATCGTCCCGCCCAAGAACGTGGACGTGCTCATGGTCGCCCCCAAGGCGCCGGGCCACAGGATGCGCGAGGTCTTCACAAAGGGCTCCGGCGTGCCGGGCCTGCTCGCCATCCACCAGGACGCCACGGGCAACGCCCGCAAGCTCGGCCTGGCGTACGCCAAGGGCGTGGGCTGCACCCGCGCCGGCGTGCTGGACACGACCTTCAAGGAAGAGACAGAGACCGACCTTTTCGGCGAGCAGACCGTCCTCTGCGGCGGCGTGTCCGCCCTGATCAAGGCCGGCTACGAGACGCTTGTCGAGGCCGGCTACCAGCCGGAGTCGGCGTACTTTGAGTGCATGCACGAGCTCAAGCTCATCGTCGACCTTCTCTACAAGGGCGGGCTGGAATGGATGCGCTACTCCATCAGCGACACCGCCGAATACGGCGACTACACGCGCGGCCCGCGCATCATAGATGAGCACGTCAAGGCGAACATGAAGAAGGTGCTCAAGGAGATACAGGACGGCACCTTCGCGAAGGAGTGGCTCGCCGAGAACGAGGAGGGCCGCCACCGCTTCATGCAGCTGCGCAAGGAGAACGCCGACCACCCGATCGAGAAGGTTGGCAAGGAGCTCCGCGGAATGATGACGTTCCTGAAGAATACTGACTAGGTCCCTTCTTGATGTAGCCCGCGCGATTCATCGCGCTTGCGTTGAATGCAGTGATCTACGGTCAGCAATACAGGCGCGATGAATCGCGCGGGCTACAAATTCGAGCCAGGCGCCGAGTGAATCGGGGCGTGCGGCAGGAGCCGGAGCAGTATTGATCTACCATATCGCACACAAATCCGAATGGGACGCGCAGGCGAGTAGCACCGCGTACGCCCCTTCCCGGTACGAGGGCGAGGGGTTCATTCACTGCTCCGAGACTCACCAGCTTGAGAAGGTTGCTAACAAGCACTTCAAGGGCAAAACCGACCTGCTGGTCCTGGAGCTGATGCCGACGCGGCTCGATGCAGAGACGAAGTACGAGCAGGGCGGCGAAGAGAAGTACCCGCACATCTACGGCACGATCAACAAGAGCGCGATAGTGCGCACGGTGCCGGTCCGGTGCAGGCCGGACGGCACCTTCGGCGGCGTTTTTGCGGGGATTTAGGAGCAACATCATGTGTACCAGCGAGGTTGCAAACGTAGTCCGCAATGGCGGCCCGATCGTGGCACGGTCGGGCGCGGCGGACTGCGTTGTCCTTGGATAGCGGCGGCTCGGTTCAAATTTCCTTCTCCTCAAGGGAGAAGGTGGCGAGTCTTCGAGCCGGATGAGGGCTTCCTCTTCCGCAATTACCCAAGGACAAACAGGAGAAACAGAACATGACTACGCAAGACAAGGTACTGATTTTCGACACCACGCTGCGAGACGGCGAGCAGTCCGCCGGCATCGGCCTGACCCTGGAGGAGAAGGTCGAGATCGCCAAGCAGCTCGACCGGCTGGGCGTCGACATCATCGAGGCCGGCTTCGCGGCCAGCTCCCCCGGCGACTTCAAGGCCGTGCAGGCCATCGCAAGGGACGTCCGCAGGCCCGTCATCGCCTCGCTGGCCCGCTGCAACCCCAACGATATCGACCAGGCCCGGCAGGCGCTGAAGGATGCCGAAAACCCGCGCATCCACGTCTTCATATCGAGCTCGGACGTCCAGATACTGCACCAGCTCCGCAAGAACCCGGAAGAGGTGCTGGACATGGCCGTCGCGTCGGTGGAGCGCGCGAAGCGCTACTGCCCCAACGTCGAGTTCTCGCCTATGGACGCCACACGCACGGACATGGACTACCTGTACAAGCTGGTGGAGGCGGTCATACGCGCTGGCGCGACGACGGTCAACATTCCGGACACCGTCGGCTACGCAATCCCCGTCGAGTTCTCGAAGCGCATCCAGCTCATCAAGAACAATGTCCCCAACATCGACAAGGCGATTATCAGCGTCCACTGCCACAACGACCTGGGCAACGCCGTATCGAACAGCATCGCCGCGGTGCAGGTCGGCGCCCGCCAGATCGAGGGCTGCATCAACGGCCTGGGCGAGCGGGCGGGCAACGCCGCGCTGGAAGAGGTCATCATGACCCTGGACACGCGCAAGGATCTGCTGAACGTTTCGCACAATATTGATACGACGCAGATATACCGCACCAGCCGCCTGGTGAGCGATATCACCGGCTTCCCGATCCAGCCTAACAAGGCAATCGTGGGCGCCAACGCCTTCCGCCACGCATCCGGCATACACCAGGACGGCGTCCTGAAGGCGCGCCAGACGTTCGAGATCATGGACGCTCGCTCTATCGGCTGGCCCAGCAACTCGCTCGTCCTTGGCAAGCTGAGCGGCCGCGCCGGCCTGCGCTCCAGGCTGGAGGAGATGGGCTTCAAGCTGGACAAGGCGCAGCTCGATACTGCCTTCGAGGCCTTCAAGGAGCTGGCGGACCGCAAGCGCGAGGTCACGGATGCCGACCTGGTCGCGCTGATGTCCAACCAGCGCCGCTTCGCGGACGTGGAAGAGGTCTACAAGCTGGACCACATCCAGGTCACCTGCGGCAACCACGAGATTCCGACGGCCACCGTGCGGCTCATCAACCCGCGCGGCGAGCAGGTGACGGACGCCGCCACCGGCACCGGCCCGGTGGACGCAGTCTACAGGGCTATCAACCGCATCGTGAACGTGCCTAACAAGCTCACCGAGTTCCGCGTGGACGCCGTCACCGAGGGCATAGACTCCCTGGGCGACGTGACTATTCGCATCCGACACGAGAAGGACAGCTTCGTAGGCCGAGGCTCGGACACAGACATCGTCGTCGCCAGCGCCAAGGCCTACATGAACGCACTCAACCGGGCGCTTACGGCAATGCAAAAGCCCCAGGAAGCAAAGACGGCTTCGAAGGCCTCCAGCTAAGGGATTGGCCGGACAACCGAAGTAAAAGCATCCAGGGGCCCCGAAAATTCGGGGCCCCTGGCGTTCAGGGCAGCTAATTGGGAACCGCAGTTCCCTTTCCCGGCGCTTTGGGAACTTTTCTGCCTCACAGTTCCCAAAGCGTGGAATTTGGGAACTGCGGTTCCCTTTTCCAGTTCGCGTTCCGGGAAAACAAAGTCACCCGGCCTGCAATTCCTGTATAATAGGGAACTATTGGCCACCAAAGTTCCCAAATATCGGAGGCAGGGTACTGGAGTTCCATGCAGAAGAACCTTGAGCGCAGCCCCATTGGAGAGCTGGTGCAGATCGATGGAAAGAGGAGGGCTTACGTGCCCGGCCCTCTTCCGAGGTCTATCGACCTGGACGGCGCCCTCGTCTACGCTCTGGACGAGGCCTCCAGGGCAATATCGCTTCTCGCGGGAGCGGGCGAGACATTCCACAATCCGGACCTTCTGATACGGCCCTTCTTGAGCCGGGAGGCAATTCTGTCCTCACGCATAGAGGGCACCCAATCCACGCTGGAGGACCTGTTTGAGTACGAGGCTTCCAGGAGGGACAGAGGCGATGTCATGGAGGTGTTCAACTACGTTCTCGCCCTGAACAAGGGGCTGCAGATGATACGGGACGCGCCAATCAACCTGTGGCTGGTAAACAGCATCCACTCAACGCTCATGCATGACGTGAGGGGAAGAAACAAACGGCCCGGCCAGTTGAGGAATGAACAGGTCTACATAGGGGGCGAAGGACAGTCCATCGATCAGGCGCGGTTCATACCTCCGCCTCCGTACTTTGTGCAGGAGGCGCTGGAGGACTGCGTAAAGTTCGCAAACGAGCGCAATCACCTGCCGCCGCTGGTGCAGTGCGCTATGATGCACTACCAGTTCGAGACCATTCACCCGTACTCTGACGGCAACGGACGAATGGGGCGTTTGCTTATCGTCCTGTTCCTGTGCGCAAGGGGGGTCCTGACAACCCCCCTGCTCTATCTAAGCGCTTACTTCGAGCGCGACAGGCAGGCGTACTACGACCACTTGCTCCGTTTGAGCGAGACGGGCGATTGGCAGAGATGGCTACGGTACTTCCTCAAGGGGGTGACAGAAGAGTCCAGGGACGCATTGCAGAGAATCAGGCATGTGCGTGATCTTCACGATTCATACAAACGGCTGCTGCTGGAAAAGAACGAGTCGGGCAATGCGCTGCACCTGCTGGATGAGTTCTTCGCGCAGCCCGTGATGACCGCGCCCTCGGCAGCCCGGATAATCGGCATAACTGCAAAAGGCGCACAGCGCATACTTGAGAGAATGACGGCGCTCGGCATAGTGAAGATCGAAGAGAGCAGGCCGCGGCTCTATGTAGCCCACGAGTTGATGGACATACTTCAGGCCCCGCGGGCGTTGCCGCCGGCGATGTCAAGGATATGATTATCAGAGACCTTGCCCCAACAGAATCAAGGCTCATCCACCAGATCGCAGAGATGCTGGTGGAAGCGTTCCGCGAGAACTGGCCGGACGCCTGGTCGACGCTCGAGGACGCGCTGGAAGAGGTGCGCGACTCCTTCGTCGAGGGCCGTATAAGCCGCGTGGCCGTGGACGAGCACGGCAACGCTGCCGGCTGGACCGGCGCGCGGTACTGGTACGCGCTCGTGTGGGAGCTGCACCCGATGGTCGTGAAGCCGTCTCTGCAGGGCCGCGGCATCGGGCGCGCGCTCGTGGCCGACCTGGAAGAGCAGGTGCGCACACGCGGCGGCATGACCATCACGCTGGGGTCTGACGACGAGAACGGCATGACCACGCTGTCCGGCGTGGACCTGTACCCGGCCCCATGGGAGCATATAGCGCGAATCAGGAACCTGAAGGGACATCCGTACGAGTTCTACCGGAAGTGCGGCTTCACTATCACCGGCGTTATCCCGGACGCAAACGGAGTCGGCAAGCCGGACATATTGATGTCAAAGAGAGTCGGCGGGCAACCGGGTTAGTAACTCCCCGCCGGTAGCTGTAGAATAACTGTGACGATTTCCGACTGAACAAAGATCGAGAGGTTTTCGAGCCAATGGCGCCAAAGACGATGTTCGAAAAGATCTGGGACTCCCACGTTGTGCACGAGGAGGCCGGGAAGCCAACCATGCTGTACGTGGACCTGCACCTCGTGCACGAGGTTACATCTCCTCAGGCCTTCGACGGCCTGCGCGCAGCCGGACGCAAGGTGCGCAGGCCCGAGCTCACGCTCGCGACGGCCGACCACAACACACCCACCACGCCGGGCAGGAATCGCCTCCCGATTACGGACCCCATCGCCAGGCAGCAGCTCGAGGCGCTCTCCCGCAACTGCAACGAGTTCGGCGTGCCGCTTTACGATATGGCCAGCCAGTACCAGGGCATCGTCCACATCGTAGGGCCGGAGCAGGGGCTGACGCAGCCGGGGAAGATCATCGTTTGCGGCGACAGCCACACCTCCACGCACGGCGCGTTCGGCGCGCTGGCGTTCGGCATCGGCACGTCAGAGGTTGAGCACGTCCTGGCGACCCAGACGATCCGCCAGAGCAAGCCGAAGACCATGGAGATCCGCGTCAACGGCCCGGCGCCTTTCGGCGTCACAGCCAAGGACATTATCCTGAGCATCATCGGCAAGATCGGCGTCAGCGGCGGGCAGGGCTACGCCGTGGAGTACACCGGCCAGGCGATCCGCGACCTCTCCATCGAGGGCCGTATGACCGTCTGTAACATGTCCATCGAGGGCGGCGCCCGCGCCGGCATGGTTGCTCCGGACGAGAAGACATTCGCATACCTCAAGGGCAGACCCAGCTCGCCGAAGGGCAAGGAATGGGACGCGGCTGTTGAGCGCTGGAAGGCGCTCCAGACAGACCCCGGCGCAAAGTTCGACAGGCTGGTCGAGATCGACGCCGCCTCGCTGGAGCCCATGGTCTCGTGGGGCACCACGCCCGGCATGGTTGCGCCGGTGACCGGCAGGGTGCCGAGCCCTGCATCGTTCTCGGATAACAACGACCGCCGGGCCGCCGAGCGCGCACTGGAGTACATGGGGCTGGCGCCGGAGACGCGCGTGGAGGACATCGCCATCGACCGCGTGTTCCTTGGCTCCTGCACAAACGCCCGTATGGAGGACCTGCGAATCGCGGCGGATGTCATCAAGGGCCGCAAGGTCAGCGACAGGGTCTATGCGATGGTCGTTCCCGGCTCCACGCAGGTCAAAAAGCAGGCCGAGGCCGAAGGGCTGGACCGCATCTTCAAGGAAGCCGGCTTCGACTGGCGGGAGGCCGGGTGCTCGATGTGCCTGGGCATGAACCCGGACACCCTGAAGCCCGGCGAGCGCTGCGCCTCCACCTCCAACCGCAACTTCGAGGGTCGCCAGGGCAAGGGCGGACGCACGCACCTGGTCAGCCCCGAGATGGCCGCCGCCGCCGCCATCGCCGGCCACTTCGTGGACATCCGTGAGTGGAAGAAGAACGGAGTTTAATTGGACTTATTGGCTGGAGCAATCCTTTGGACGACGAGAAGGTAATATTCAGGTTCCACGCGCTAAACAGGATGTTCCAGCGGCGCATACGAAAACAGAATGTTTATCGCGTCTTGGGAACTGGAGAGACCATAGAAGACTACCCAAAGTCTCACCCGTTCCCAAGCCGCCTTGTGCTGGGATGCATAGACTTTCGACCGCTGCACGTTGTTGTTGGATTCGATGAAAGACTTGGGCTAACTTATATAGTAACTGCCTATGAGCCTGATCCGAGTGAATGGGAACCCGGTTTTCGCAGGAGGCATGTATGAAATGCATCATTTGCAAACATGGAGAGCTTAACCCGGGTAACACGAGCATCCTGCTGACACGGGATTCGCTGACTTTAGTTGTCAAGAATGTTCCTGCACTTCTGTGCTCAACATGCGGAGAAGAATATGTTGACGGAGCCATTGCAGGCCGCCTGCTCGAAACAGCGGAGGAAGCCGTTAAATTAGGCGTGCAGGTGGATGTTCGCAACTACGTAGCGGCGTAGCCATGGACTTCACACCGCTTGAGCGGCTTGATATCATCGCGAACTCGCTGCAGAGGGCGAAGGCCTTCACGGCGGGAATGGACCGCGACGCGTTCCGCGGCGATGCGCGGACGCGGTACGCTACTGTCTTTTCGCTTGAGACCGCAGCGAAGGTGGCGGAAGAGGTCCCGCGCGAGGTGCGCCTCCGGATGCAGTACGTGCCGTGGATGGAATTCGACCGCATCGCCCACGCGGTGGCGGTGGAGCGCTACCACGAGACGGACCCGGACAGCGTGTGGACGCTTGTAACGGAGGTGCTGCCCGACCTCCTTACCTCCGTGCAGAGGGCAATCATGCTCTTGCAGATGGAGGAGTCCCACAGGCCGAATGTGAATTGAAGGGTGAGCCGCCGGTCAAGGATAGCCTGACTGGAGTGTAACCGCTTCACCCTCTCTGTCCCGATGAAGCATCGGGACATCTCCCCCATCGAGGGGGAGAAAAAGATTTGATCGGAGCAAAGAAATACATGCAACCGTTTACAAAAGTGACTTCCGTCGTTGCGCCGCTGGACAGGGTGGACGTGGACACGGACCAGATTATCCCCAAGCAGTTCCTGAAGCGCATTGAGCGGACGGGCTTCGGACAGTACATGTTCTTCGACTGGCGGTTCAAGGAAGACGGGAAGACCCCAAATCCGGACTTTGAGCTGAACCGGCCGGCGTACAGGGGCGCGAACATTCTCGTTACCGGGCGCAACTTCGGGTGCGGCTCCTCCCGCGAGCACGCGCCCTGGGCGCTGCTGGACTACGGCTTCAGGGCGATCATCGCGCCGAGCTTCGCGGACATCTTCTTCAACAACTGCTTCCAGAACGGCATCCTGCCCATCGTGCTGCCGGAGCCGACGGTGAAGAAGATCATGGACAAGGCCGCGAAGAAGCCGGGCTACAGGTTGAACATCGACCTCGCCGCCCAGCGCGTGTGGGACGACGAGGAGGACGTTGTTGTGCAGTTCAACGTGGACCCCTTCCGGAAGCACTGCCTGCTAAACGGGCTGGACGACATCGGCCTGACGCTGCAGTACGAGGACAAGATTGCGGCGTACGAGGCGAAGCGGCAGTGAGCAGTGAGTAGTAGGCAGTCAGCCAGACCGAAAGGCAGGTGTTAGGTGTTAGGTGTTGGATCGAACCTAACACCCAAGACCCAACACCGGCTGTTGGATTGGCCGACTGCTGACTGCCGACTGCCTACTGCTGTCTCTCACCGTCCGTCGCCTGCTCTATGGCCTTGAGCTGCTGGCGGTAGCCTTCGATGGCCTCCGCGGACCACTCGGAGGGGTCAAGCTCTTCGTGCTTCTTTGAGCGGCGGGCGATGCGGCGCACGCCGCCGGCCACCTTGCCCTGGAGCGAGCTTACCTCGCGCGCGACGGCGGAGCGGAAGTGCGAGCTGTACTCGCCCATCTTGCGGTACTTCTTGTAGCGCTCGCGCACCAGCTTCCTGTCCGCCCTCTCGTGCAGCGCTGCAAGCTCCCGAAGCAGCACCCGCCGCAGCTCCCGCGCCGTCTCATCCGGGTTGGTGTGCGCGCCCGCCACCGGCTCCGGCACCACCACGTCCACTATCCCCATCTCCTTCGCGTGCTTCGCCGTGAGCCGCAGCGACTCCGCCATCTCATCCGCCTTCGCCTCGTCGCGGTAGATGATGCTCGCAGCGTCCTCAGGGGAAATCACCGTGTAGATGGCGTTCTCCAGCATCAGCACGCGGTCGGCCACGCCCAGGGCCAGCGCGGCCTCGCTGCCGCCCTCGCCGATGATGACCGCGATGGACGGCGCGTCCAGCCCCGCCATCTGCGCCATCGTGGTCGCGATGGCGTTGCCCAGGCCGTGCTCCTCGGACTCAATGCTGGCGTTGCTGCCCGGCGTGTCTATCAGCGTGATGAGCGGCACCCTGAACTTCCGGGCCATTGCGATGGCGCGCTGCGCCTTGCGGTAGCCGTCCGGCGACGGCCTGCCGCCGTTGCGCTCGGCAGGGTCTCCCACCCTGCCCCGCTCGTGGCCGATGATCACTACCGTCTGCCCGCCGATGTCCCCTATCCCCGCCACCACCGCCGGGTCGTCGCCGTGGGCGCGGTCGCCGTGCAGCTCAACGAAGTTTGTCACAATGCGGCCGATGTAGTCGTACGTCGTCGGCCGCTCCTTGTGGCGGGCCAGCTTCACGGCGTCCCACGCGACCGGGCGGGCGTGGCCGGCCTCCGGCGTCTCGGCCTTCTCCGGCGCTGTGAGCTGGTACTTCGAGACCAACATGTCCAGCAGCGCGGCGGTGAGGTCGCGCAGGCGGGTGCGGTCTGCGATCGTGTCCACCAGGCCGTGCTCCAGGTGGGCCTCCGACGTGTGGGAGCCCATCGGCAGCGGGTGGTCTGTGACCTTGCGGATCGTGCGAAGGGGGGCGACGCCGACGATAGCGCCGGGCTCCGCGACGATGACGTCGGCCAGGTTGGCGAAGCTGGCGTAGACCTGGCCCGTGGACGGGTTGGCGAGGACGGTGATGAAGGCGATGCCCTTCTCGTTGAGCTGGGAGGCGGCGATGCTGGTCTTGGCCATCTGCATGAGGGAGAGGACGCCCTCCTGTATGCGCGCGCCGCCGCTGGTGACGACGGCGACGACGGGCATCTCCTTCCTGACGGCGTGCTCGAAGGCAAGCGCGACTTTTTCACCCACGACGCAGCCCATGCTGCCGCCCATGAAGCCGAAGTCCAGGACGATGAGGACGACGGGGGTGCCGCTGATGGTGCACGATCCTGTGACGGCGGCCTCGGTGAGGCCGGTGCGCTTCTGGTCGCGGAAGACGCGCTCCTTGTACGACACGCGAGACGAGAAGGAGAGCGGGTCCAGCGACGTGACGGAGCGGTTGGTCTCCCTGAACGTGTCCGGGTCCGCCAGCATGTTGATGCGGTCGCGCGCGGTCATGCTGTAGTGGAAGCGGCACGTTGGGCACACGGCGTACTGGGCAAAGAAGTCATTGCCCGCCAGCAGCGTCTCGCAGATGAGGCATCGCTCCCGCGATGGCCCTGCCTTCCCCGGCGGCGGCTTGACCTTCTTCGCCTTCTTGTCTTCCTTAACCTTCGGCGCCTTAGCCTTGCCGGCCTCTTTGGCCTTCTTCGGCTCTTTCAGCGCCTTCTTCTTGTTGTTCTTCGTATCGGTAGGCGGCATCTGCATCCTGGGTGCAACCTAACCCCTGCCCCTTCCTCCCGATTCGCTCCGCTCATGAGGGATCTGCGACTGAGAGGGAAGGGGTTCAGAGGAACAAAGCCATTCAACGGCTTTTGTTATTTCGTGGCATGTTAATTATAGACGGGGTACGGGGTACGGGGAACGGGGGGCTTTCGTAGGGGCGCACTGCGTGCGCCCGGCCCTGCCCACGCATGCCGCCGCACAAACCACGTCACGCGCAAACAGGCGCACGGATGTGTTGTGCACCGGTCAACCTCCGCTTAGAATGGGCCGGGTAAGGCAACCTGGCCCCGGCGACCCGAGCTTCACACGCCGGACTTCACGCGAGGAAAAGAAGAGATGCCAAAGCCCTCAGACCAGGAAAAGCAAGAGGTCATCCGGTTCCTCGAGGCGGACAAGCCGCTGCCGGACAAGTACCGGTTCCTGCTGTTCGGCGACAAACGGGAGGTGGAGCTTGTCTGGAACGGGAAGACGAACGAGGTCACCAACGTTGTCCTGCCCTTCCAGGTGATCGAGCAGGTGGACGAGCCGCGCGCGGAGAAGGATGTGAAGCTGCAGCTTGGAATGTTCGATACGGACAGCCGAGGGCGGCAGCTCAAAGGGTGGACGAACAAGCTGATCTGGGGCGACAACAAGCTGATCCTCTCCAGCCTGAAGAATGGGCCGATGCGAGAGGAGATCGAGAAGCAGGGCGGCATAAAGCTGATCTACATAGACCCGCCGTTCGACGTGGGCGCTGACTTCAGCATGGATATCGAGATCGGCGACGAGACGTTCACCAAGCGGCCGAACATCCTGGAAGAGATCGCCTTCCGGGATACCTGGGGCAATGGAGCGGACTCGTTTATCTCAATAATGTACGATCGGTTAGTGCTGATGCGGGACCTGTTGGCGGAGGATGGGAGCATTTATGTGCACTGTGATTGGCGAGTGAATAGTTTCTTGCGGCTGGCGTTGGACGAACTCTTCGGCGCTGCTAGTTTCGTAAACGAAATAGTTTGGCGACGGACAACGGCTCATGGAGATGCAAAACAAGGAGCGCGGCGGTATGACATCCTTCACGATACGGTCCTTTTCTACGCAAGGAACGCCGATCAATTCACATGGAACACCCAATATGTCCCTTTCTCTGACGACCAAATTGACCAGCAGTACAACAAGATAGAGAACGGAAGGCGGTATCGCCCCGTGACGCCGACTGCGTCGAAGCCCGGTGGAGACACTTTATATGAATGGAAGGGTGTAAAACCCCCTGCAGGGCGTTATTGGGCATACACTAAGAGCAAAATGGAGGCGTTCGATCAGGCTGGTAAGTTGTACTACAGCAGCACGGGGCAGCCTTATATCAAATACTATCTTGACGAACGCCCAAAGTAGCGGCCCCTTCAATTTGGCACGATATGCTGTTGGCGCCCACCGCAAAAGAGCGAGTTGAGTACCCCACACAAAAACCTGAAGCATTGCTGGATCGCATCATCAAAGCGTCTTCCAACCCCGGCGACCTTGTCGCCGACTTTTTCGTCGGCTCCGGCACTACAGCGGCGGTGGCCGAGAAGCTGGGGCGGAAATGGATTGCGACGGACCTGGGCAAGTTCGCCATTCACACGACCCGCAAGCGGATGATCGGCGTGCAGCGGCAGATGAAGGCAGAAGGCAAAGACTACCTGGCGTTCGAGATACTCAACCTGGGCAGGTACGAGCGGCAGCACTACATCGGGGTCAACCCGAACCTGCGGGACGCGGAGAAGGCGAAGCAGCTTGCCGAGAAGGAAGCGGAGTTCCTTGCGCTGATACTGAGGGCGTACCGGGCCGAAAAAGTGACGGGCTTCAATACCTTCCATGGGGAAAAGGCCGGACGGCTGGTGGCGATTGGGCCTGTGAACCTGCCCGTGACACGCCTCTTTGTGGAAGAGGTCATCCTGGAGTGCCGGCAGAAGCACATCACCAAGGTGGACATTCTGGGGTTTGAGTTCGAGATGGGACTGTTTCCCAATGTCCTGGACGAGGCGAAGTCGAAGGGAATAGACATCTCGCCGAAGTACATCCCGGCGGAGGTGTTCGACAAGCGCGCCGTGGACAAGGACCAGGTGGTCTTTCACGACGTTTCGTTCATCGAGGTCAAGCCGCTCTTCAAGGACAACTGCGTGGCGGTGCAGCTCACGGACTTCTCAGTCTACTACTCCCAGGACTCCATAGCCGCCGCCGAGGCTTCGCTCAAGGACAAGGGGAGCAAAATCGTTGTCGAAAAGGGGCAGATAGTCAAGGTGACGAAGGACGGGCGCGGCTTCGTCACGAGGGAAGTGCTCACCCAGAGCTGGACGGACTGGATAGACTACTGGGCGGTGGACTTCAACTTTGAGAACAAGCGGGAGATAGTAAGGGTGAAGGTTGAGAAGTTAAGGCAAGGTTCCATTCCTGGCCTTGAGAAACCTGAGCAACTTGAGATGCCGGAGTACGAGGAGGTGTGGCTGGGCGACTACATTTTCGAGAACGAGTGGCAGTCTTTCCGCACGAAGAAGGACCGGTCGCTGGAGCTTACGAGCGTGTACCAGGAGTGCCCGCCGGGGCGGCGGAAGCTGGCGGTCAAGGTGGTGGATATCTTCGGCAACGACACGATGACGATAGTCGAGGTAACTGTCGGTAGGAAATGACACAACTTATTCAAGGCCATCCGTCAAACCCGTCGAATTCGACGGGATTAGGTTGGTATGGGTGAAAGTGTGGCCAAGAAAATAGATGTTCAGGGAAACGAGATACAGATAATTTCCAGGGGAGCTGACGATTTTGTCTCTTTAACCGATATCGCGAAGTACCGGAACCGGGAAGACCCTTTCGCGATTATCAACAACTGGATGCGTAGCAGGAGCACGATCGAGTTCCTGGGCCTTTGGGAGAAGCTCAGCAATCCTGATTTTAAACCTCTCGAATTCGAGAGGTTTAAGTCCGAGGCGGGCAGCAATTACTTTGTTCTCTCGCCTCAAAGGTGGATTCACGCTACCAATGCCATCGGGATCGTCTCGAAGGCCGGCCGATACGGCGGTACCTTCGCTCATACCGATATCGCGTTCGAATTCGCCTCCTGGATATCATCGGAGTTCAAGCTCTACCTCATCAAAGAGTTCCAACGGCTCAAGGAGGATGAGCGGAAGCAGCTTGGATGGGACATCCGCAGGAATCTGGCCAAGATCGACTACAGGATCCACACGGACGCGATCAAGGAAAACCTGGTCCCGCCAGAGCTGACTGCGTTCCAGACAAGCCTGATTTACGCCTCCGAGGCGGACGTGCTCAACATGGCGCTGTTCGGTATGACAGCGAACCAGTGGAGAGACAGCCATCCCGGAGACAAGGGGAACATCAGGGACTATGCGAACGTATCGCAGCTTGTGTGCCTGTCAAACCTTGAAAACCTGAACGCCCTGCTCATCCAGGAACAGATGGCGCAGTCCGACCGGCTGCGCAAGCTCAACCAGATCGCCATCCAGCAGATGAGGCTATTGACCGAGAACGCAAGCGTTAAAGGTCTTGAGCAAGGGGGCGAATAGTGGCGTTACACCCCAAGTTCCCGAAATCGCCTTATGAGGTAATCGAGCCCCGCATGCGCCGGTTCCCGGCGGATGAAGGGATGCGGGAGGATATGGGCAAGCTGCTGCCGCCACTGGTGACGAAGCTGAGGGCGGCAGTGAAGGCGTGGCGGGACAGAGGGTATGAAGGGGCTTCCGACACCAGCTGCAGCCTGCTCAACTGGTGGTTCAACACGCAGCACCTGTTGCCGAAGGCCGATGGGACGACGGCGGAGTTCAGGTACTTCTTCGCCCAGCGCGAGGCGCTGGAGACGATTATCTACCTGTACGAGGTGTCACGGGTCAAAGACAAGTACGACATGATGCGGTTCTACTCCTCGGGCGCCGTCTCTGCGAGCATGTTCGACGAGTCGTGGCGGCGGTTCGTGGTCAAGATGGCGACGGGGTCCGGCAAGACCAAGGTACTGAGCCTTGTCCTTGCGTGGAGCTTCCACCACAAGCTCTACGAGCCGGACTCGGACCTGGCCCGGAATTTCCTGGTTGTCGCGCCCAACATCATCGTGCTGGACCGCATCTACAGGGACTTCAAAGGGCTGCGCATCTTCTTCGAGGACCCGGTCATCCCGGATGACGGCGTGGATAGGCGGAACTGGCGGGACGACTTCCAGCTTACTTTGCATCTGCAGGACAGCGTGCGGGTAACTCGGCCCACCGGCAACATCTTCCTGACGAACATCCACAGGGTGTACGCGGGGGACGAGATACCGCCCTCCCCTGAGGATGAAAACACTATGGACTACTTCCTGGGCAAGCGGCCTACAGGGGAGACGACGGACTCCAGGGTAGACCTGGGGATGATCGTGCGGGACATCGACGAGCTGCTAGTGCTCAACGACGAAGCGCACCACATCCACGACAAGAGCCTTGCTTGGTTCAAGTCGATCGAGGACATACACAACCGCCTCAAGCAGAAAGAGCGGTCGCTGTCTTTGCAGGTGGACGTGACAGCGACGCCGAAGCATAACAACGGCGCGGTATTCGTCCAGACCGTCGCCGACTATCCCCTGGTGGAGGCGATCTCCCAGAACGTGGTCAAGCACCCGGTGCTGCCGGACGCGCCAAGCCGGGCAAAGCTGGTTGAGCGCCAGAGCTCAAAGTACACGGAAAAGTACGCCGACTATATCCACCTTGGGGTCGTGGAGTGGCGCAAGGCCTACGCCGAGCACGAGAAGATGGGGAAGAAGGCCATTCTGTTTGTAATGACCGACGACACCAAGAACTGCGATGACGTGAAGGGATACCTGGAAGGGACCTACCCTGAGCTCAAGGGAGCCGTGCTGGTCATCCACACCAAAAACAATGGCGAGATCTCAGAGGCGTCATCCGGCAAGAACAATGAGGAGATGGACAGGCTTCGCAAAGAGGCGAACGAGATTGATGAGGCGGAGAGCAAATACAAGGCTATCGTCTCTGTGATGGTGCTGAAAGAGGGGTGGGACGTGCGGAACGTGACGACCATCGTGGGCCTGCGTCCCTACTCGGCCAAGAGCAACATCCTGCCGGAGCAAACCCTCGGACGCGGGCTGCGGAAGATGTACCCCGGAGATGTGGAGGGGTGGGTAAGCGTAGTCGGCACCAACGCCTTCATGGAGTTCGTCGAATCTATCCAGGCGGAAGGCGTAGAGCTAGAGCACAAGCCCATGGGAGAGGGGACCAGGCCCAAGACGCCGCTGGTGGTGGAGGTGGACGAACAGAACACCACGAAGGATATCGATAAGCTGGATATCGAGGTGCCTGTATTGTCTCCACGCACCTACAGGGAGTACAAGAACCTCGCGGACCTGGATGTGGGCGGGATGCAGCACCCGTGGGTGCCGTACCGGCAATTCAGCCTGGAACAGCAGCGGGAGATCGTGTTCAAGTATGTGACGAGCGGTGAGGTAGCGCACACAACGGTCCTCGAGTCCCTCAGCGGCGCGGACTACCGCACTGTGGTGGGGTATTTCACGCAGACGATCATGAAAGACCTGCGGCTTGTGAGCGGCTACGACGTGCTGTACGGGAAGGTGAAGGAGTTCATCCAGGGGCATCTCTTTGACCGGGCGGTAAAGCTTGAAGATACAAATACGCTCCGCAACCTGTCCGAGACGGTAGCGACCAAGACGCTCGTCGAGACTTTCAAGAAGGCGATCAACGCACTGACTGTGAAAGACAGGGGCGATGCGGAGATACGGGACACGATCAAGCTCCGCAACACGCGCCCGTTCGTCGCCAAGGAACAGGGATACGTTGTGGCGAAGAAGAGCGTATTCAACCGGATCATCGGTGACAGCGGCTTTGAGCTCGAGTTTGCGGCGTTCCTGGAGAAGTGCGCGGACGACGACGTTGTCTCATTCGCCAAAAACTTCCTTGCAGTGAACTTCCGACTCGACTACGTGAATGCCGAGGGTGAGATCTCAAACTACTACCCAGACTTCCTTGTGAAGGTATCCGACAGAGCGACGTTCATTGTAGAGACCAAGGGCCAGGAAGATACGGATGTGCCGCTTAAAATGGAACGTCTCAAGCAATGGTGCCAAGACGTTAACAAGGCGCAGTCCAAGGTGAAGTACGACTTCGTCTACGTGGATGAAGACGGGTACAAAAAGTACAGACCGGCCACGTTCAAGGCGCTTGTGGCGGCGTTCACGGAGTACAACTAGGCGGCGGGGTATAATTGCAGCGCGGGAGGGCGATGCGATGACGGACGAAACAAATAACCGCTACGGCGATATCGCGCGCATTGTGACGGCGCACTATCCCCGCGCGCAGGGGGTGTACCTGTTCGGCACGTACGGCACGCCCGAGCAGCGGCCGGACAGCGACGTGGACATAGCGGTGCTGCTGCCGCCGTCGGAGGCCGCGCGGTGCCCTTCGCTGATGCTGACGCCGTGCCACCTCGCGCTGGAGGAGGCGCTGGGCCGCCAGGTGGACCTTCTCAACGCGCGCGCGCTGTCCACCGTGTTCCAGAAGGAGGTGGTGGCAAACGGCAGGCTGCTGCTCAATGCGGACGAGTACGCAGTCGCGGAGTTC
The DNA here is from genome assembly GCA_016872355.1 of SAR202 cluster bacterium. Classification (NCBI taxonomy): domain Bacteria; kingdom Bacillati; phylum Chloroflexota; class Dehalococcoidia; species SAR202 cluster bacterium. The sequence continues at coordinate 19,948 of VGZY01000036.1, forward strand.
GAGATGCTCACGCTTTCGTACTACCAGAAGCTGAACGAGGAGCGGCGGGAGGTGCTGGAGGCGTTCCAGGCTACGGGCAAGGCGTACGATGTATGAATGACGTTGTAGTAAACAAGGTGCAGTCGATACAGCGCTGTGTGAAGCGCGCCAGGGACGATCACCGCAACGCCGGCGACAGCTTCGCCACCGATTTCCTGCACCAGGACGCCGCCATCCTGAACGTGGTGAGGGCGTGCGAGACGGCGATTGACCTTGCCAACCACGTTATCCGCGACAGGAAGCTGGGAATCCCCACTTCCACAGCCGAAGCGTTCAGGCTGCTGCAGAGCGCGAGGCTGATCGACTCGCCACTCTGTGAGCGGTTGGTGAAGATGGTGGGCTTCCGGAACACGGCGATTCACCAGTACACGAAGCTGGATATCAAGATCGTGGAGGCGGTGATCACCAGGGGCCTGGATGACCTGCTGGCGTTCGCGGAGGCGATGCGAAAAGAGATGACGTAGGGCGGGCGGCCCAAAGGCAACACCCTCACCCTTTGGCCCAAAGCGGCCAACGGCCTCTCCCTGAGGGAGAGGATCAAGACATCCCATCATCATCCTCCGCCCCCCGGTCACCCTCTTCCGCCGCGGCGGACCAAAGCGCTGACATCTCCCCCTGAGGGGGAGATACAAGAGGGGCGCACGCAGTGCGCCACTACGGTATCCTTTGCTCACTGTCGCTCTGGACCCCGATTCCATCGGGACCCACTGTCGAAGACCCCGTATGAACGGAGTGAATCGGGGCCCACTGCCGCCCCCTAGCTCGCGTTGATGATCACGTCGCGGCTCTTTGAGCCATCGCTCGGGCCGACGATGCCGGCGTCTTCGAGTTGGTCCATTAGGCGCGCGGCGCGCGGGTAGCCTATGCGCATGCGGCGCTGGAGCAGCGAGGTGGAGAGCTTCTTGTGGTGCCGCGCAATCTCGATGGCCTTGTCCAGCAGCGCGTCCTTGCTCTCGTCTATCCCCACCTCGTCTCCGTCCTCGTCCTCGTCCGATGCGGCGGGGTCGCCGACGGAGTGCAGGTATACCTCCGGCATGGGCGCGCGCGGCGTGGTCTGCCAGAAGTGGACCAGGTCCTCCACCTCCTTGTCGGAGATGTACACGCCCTGCACGCGCTCCGGCCGCGGCGCGTCGATGGCCTGGTAGAGCATGTCGCCCTTGCCCAGCATCTTCTCCGCGCCCGCCATGTCCAGAATGGTGCGTGAGTCTATCTGCGATGTGACCGCGAAGCTGACGCGGCTGGGGAAGTTGGCCTTGATGAGGCCGGTGACGACGTCTACCGACGGCCTCTGCGTGGCGACGACCATGTGAATGCCCGTCGCGCGGCCGAGCTGCGCCAGGCGGCAGATGGCCTGCTCCACCTCCATGGAGGCGGTCATCATCAGGTCCGCCAACTCGTCCACCGCCACCACCAGGTACGGCAGCTTGTCCAGCGGCATCTTGGTGTTGTAGGTATCGATGTTCTTCGCGCCCGCCTCTTCAAATCGGCGGTAGCGGTCAAACATCTCGCGGATCATGCCCTTGAGGAAGCCGACCACCTGGTCGGTCTCCACCACCACCGGCGTGAGCAGGTGCGGTATGCCGTTGTACGGCGTGAGCTCCACGCGCTTGGGGTCTATGAGGAGCAGCCTTAGCTCCGCCGGGCTCTTCTCCATAAGCAGGCAGGAGATGATTGTGTTGATGAACACGCTCTTGCCGGAGCCCGTCGCGCCCGCGACGAGCAGGTGCGGCATGCGCGCCAGGTCGATGACGACCGTCTCGCCGCCGCTGCCCTTGCCGATGGCGACGGGGAGCTTGGCCTTCTCGCGCAGCTTCTGGAACTGCTCGGTCTCCATCAGCGTGCGCAGGGAGACGAGCGTTGCCTTGGGGTTGGGGACCTCTATGCCGATCAGCGACTTGCCCATGACTGGCGTTTCGATGCGCAGGCTGGGCGTCTTGAGCGCGAGCGCGAGGTCCTTCTCGCGCGCGGTGATGGCGTCCACCTTGACGCGCATCTTCGTCTCCACCTTCTGGACCACACTCTTGCCGGACTCGTTGAGCTGCAGGTTGCCGTCCTGGTCGGTGACGCGCACCTGCTTGGTCTTGCGTATCCAGCCGGGGATGAGGCCGTACATGGTGACCGTCGGGCCGGGGCGGATCTCCCCTACCTCCACGTCCACCCCGTAGTCCGCCAGCGCGCGCTTGATGTTGTCCGCCGTGTGGTACATCTCCTGGTCCGATATCCCGCCCTGCTGTGAGCGGACCATGATGTCTATCGGCGGCAGGTCCCACTGCGACTGCAGCACGGGCGGCGGCTCGGGCGCCGCCACCTTGGGAGCGGGCTTTTCGGCGACGGCCTCGTTGACGATGAGCGCGACGTCCCCGCCGTCGCTCTCGATGTCCTCCTGGAGCACTTCAAGCGCCACCTTCGGCGCGACGTCCTTGGCGGCGGCGATGTCCTCGCCGGGGCTCCAGAAGCGGTTGAACTTGGCGTTGCCGAGCTCCTGCCCGCGCAGGATGGCCGGCATGGACTCCTCGGCGTCTTCCTCCGGCTCCTGGTCCTTCTTCGGCGCGGGGGCCGGCGACTTCGCGGCGGGCGGCGTGACCGGGGCCTGGGGCCGCGGCGGGGCCACGGGCGCGGCAAGGGACGCTGCGACGACGGACGTCATGCCGCCGGAGGTGGCGGAAGCGGCGGCGGCCTGGGCCGCGCCGGATGAGGCCGCGGCGACGGCTGGCCGCGACGGGTTGACCGGCGTGGTCACGCCCTTGATGTCGGGCAGAACGGACGTGGGCCTGGGCGTCGCGACGACGTTCTGGGCAACCACGGGCGGCGCATCCGGCGCGGAGGAAGCGGTGACGCCCTTTATGTCCGGCAGCGCAGATGTGCCCTTGGTGGAGGCGACGTTAGGCGTGACCGGCGTGTGCATCTTCGCGACGCCGCTATTGTGCCCACTGCCAAGAGTGGGGAGCCCGGAAGTTGGCACGGGCGCGGCGGGCTTGTGCGTGCCCATCGGCGCGTGCTTCGGCGCGTGCTCGTCGGCCTCGACGGCGATCCAGTGCGATGCGTCGTGTGGGTCTGCGGCGATGGCCGATGCTGCCGGCGCAGGCGCGGGGGCAGCAGCAGCTGGCCTGGCGGGCGCAGGCGCAGCGGTAGCGGCGGCGTGCCGTGACGGCGCGGCCTGCTGGGAGCTCGCGACCACCGGCGAGGGCTGGGAGGTCACGGGGCGTGCGGGCGCGGGCTGCGGCCGGGCCGACGGCGCGGACTCCGCCACGGCGGGCGCAGGCCGAATGATCTCCGGGACCACCTTCTTGGGATAGGCAGACGGGGCAGGCTGCGCCTGCTGGGCGGGCGCGGGCGATGAGAGGAACGCGGGCGCGCCGTCCACCGCCGGGCCGGAGCGGACCGGCCGCTCGGCCAGCGCATCCTCCATCTGCGGCTGCGGTCGCGTGATAATCGGGGCCACGCCTCGCCGCACGGGCAGCTCCTCGGCGTCCTCCGGCGCCTCGCCCTCGTCCTCCACGCCGTCCAGGTACTTCGCGGGGTTGGCAATGATCGAATACGCGTCGATGTGCGCGGGGCGGGTCGGGAGCGCGGCGGCCTGCGCCTCCCCCGGCACGCCGGGGGCGTCATCGGCGGCGGCGTCCATCAGCTCCACGTCCGCGGGGACGGCCCTCTTCTTGCGCAGGCGGACCTTGGCCAGCATGTGGAACGCCCACCGGAGGGCGGAAAAGACGCCGCGCAGCGCCATCATGGCGTAGAAGTAGGTGAAGCGCACTCCCCTGCCCGCCAGGACGGTGAGCATGAGCGCAAAGGCGGGCGCGGCGACGACGAATGCGGCCACCAGGAGCGCGCCGGCGCGGACAGCGTCCCACGGCGCGGCCTCGCCGATGAGCGTGGCGCCCAGGTTGCCGCCGAGCGATACGGCCCCATCCATGGTGAAGAACGCCAGGGAGCCCTCGAAGGGCTGCCGAAAGGCCATGGCGGCGAGGGCGAACGCGACCAGCAGGACGGAGGCGGCCCAGAGGTTCCACTTGAGGAACCAGAGGGGCTTCTTGAACATGGCGAACCAGAAGGCGGCGAGCCACAGTGCGACGGGGACGACGCCCAGGCCGAGGGCGCTGAGGGCGTTGTACTTGGCCTCGTAGTAACGGTCCGCGATCTGCTCGCGGTACCAGAAGAGCGTGCCGCCCGCCGCCACGGCCGCAACGGCCATGAACATGAGGGCGTACCAGGAGAGGAGGGCCTTCTTCAGGAAACCGGGGGCGGACTTTGTTCCAATGGCTGTGTCTACCATCTGCACCACCGTTTGGGCGCTTTCGAGCCGGCAGTCAGCAGTCAGCAGTGAGCTAACAGCCGAACAGCCAAGGCAACACCCTCACCTGTCGCCGGAGCGCGACATCCTCTCCCGTCAAGGGAGAGGAAAAAGGGGATGGGGCCAGCTCTTATGCGTCTTCGATTTTTACTACGACGGCGGGGCGGCGGCCCGTCTCCTCGTAGAGAAAAACGGAAACGGAGGCGGCCACCTCGTCGCGCACGTTGTCCCAATCTACCCCACGCTTGGGGCGCCGTTCCAGCGGAATTTGGGCGTTCTCTGAGACTTTTTCCAAAAGTTCTTGCGACTCTTCTAATGGAACGAACCCGGAGGTGACTATGCCAGGGGGCGTAACGATGATGTTGTTGCGGCGGTCCACGAACAGAAGCACCTCCACCACACCGTCCGCGCCTGCGGATGCCGCCGCGGGCACGGCGGCGCGCGCCGCCTCGTCGCCCGCGCGGGCGCGGTTGCTCAGCATGCGCTGCCCGTCCATAAACACGTGGCCCGCCGGCGCGCGGCCCACAACGTCGCCGCCGTACTGGTCCAGCTCCAGGATGTCGCCATCCTCCAGCACAAACACGTTGTCGTCCGGTATGCCCATCGCCTTCGCCAGTCCAGCGTGGGCCACCATGTGGCGGTATTCCCCGTGCACCGGCACGAAGTACTTCGGCTTGACCAGGCTGAGCATCATCTTGAGCTCCTCCTGGCTGGCGTGGCCGTGCACGTGAACCAGCGCGATCTTGCTGTACAGCACGTGCGCCCCCTGGCGGAGCAGGTTGTCGATCGTGTCGTACACGACAGTCTCGTTGCCCGGGATGGGCGAAGCGGAGATGATGACGGTATCTCCCTTCACCACTTCAACGTCGCGGTGCTCGCCGTTGGCGATGCGCACCAGCGCGGAGGTGGGCTCGCCCTGCGCGCCGGTGGCCAGGATCACCACCTCGTTATGCGGCAGCTTGCGCGCCTCGTTGAGGGAGATGAGCGTCCCTTCCGGCACGTTCAGGTAGCCCATGGAGGCGGCCATTTTTGAGTTGCCGATCATCGAGCGGCCGACGACAGCCACCTTGCGGCCGTGCTTGACGGCGGCGTCGATCACCTGCTGCATCCTGGACACGAGCGAAGCGAACGTGGCGACCATCACCCTGCCCTTCGCGTCGCCCATCGCGCGGTCGATAGCTTCACCCACCACCTGCTCGGAGGGCGTGTAGCCAGCCACCTCCGCGTAGGTGGAGTCGGAGCACAGCAGCAGCACGCCCTGCTCCGCTATGAGCGCCAGCGATGCGAAGTCCGTCGACCGCCCGTCCACGGGCGTGTGGTCAATCTTGAAGTCGCCGGTGTGGATGACGGTGCCCAGCGGAGTGGTGACTGCGATGCCCATCGCGTCCGGTATGGAGTGGCACACGCGGAAGAACTCCACCTTGAACAGGCCGACGGAGAAGGGGAAGTGCGGCTCCATCACGTTCAGGCGGGCGTCCTTGAGCATGCCGTGCTCCCGGAGCTTGACGGTGATGAGGCCGTGCGTGAGTCGCGACGAGTACACCGGCACGGGAAGGTCCGCCAGCACGTACGGCAGCGCGCCGATGTGGTCCTCGTGGCCGTGTGTGATAAGGATGGCGCGGACCTTTTCCTTATTCCTGGTGAGGTACGTGATGTCCGGGATAATGAAGTCCACGCCGGGCATCGTTTGCGCGTCCGGGAAGAGCACGCCGGCATCGATAACGACGATATCGTTGCCGTACTCCAGGGCCATCATATTGCGGCCGATCTCTCCGAGGCCGCCGAGGGGGATAACTTTAAGCGCGTTGCCGTTCATTGGTTGCACCGGGTGTGTGGGGTGATGAGACAAGGGACTGGGGACCAGGGACTGGGGGCTGGAGTTAGGGCCAGACCCGGAATACTAGCTACATTGTAGAGGAAAAGGGGGCGATGCGGCAGTGAGCCCCGATGGAATCGGGGTTCAGAGCAACAGTGAGCAGTGAGCAGTGAGCAGTGAGCAGTGAGCAGTGAGCAGTGAGCAGTGAGCAGTGAGCAGTGAGCAGTGAGCAGTGAGCAGTGAGCAGTGAGCAGTGAGCAGTGAGCAGTGAGCAGTGAGCAGTAGTGGCGCACTGCGTGCGCCCCTCTTGTTTCTCCCCCTCAGGGGGAGATGTCCCGATGCTGCATCGGGACATAGAGGGTGTCGCCTTCGGATCGACGGCTGTTCCTCCTCTCCCCGAGGGAGAGGCCTACGGGGCCTTATCCGTAGGGTGAGGGCTCCGGCTGCTTGGCCCCCATTCTTACCTCTCCCTTGACGGGAGAGGTCGTCCCGATGCCCCATCGGGACGGGTGAGGGTGACGGCTGCCGGCCTCACCAACCACCTACGGCACCCCCTCAAAACAGCCCGAGCTGCTTCGGCTTCTTCTCCGCCGCCGGGCCTGCAGCGGGCGCATCCGCCTTTTGCGGCACCGCCTGTGGCTGAGGCTGCAGCGCCAGCTGCGTCGGCTTCGTCGCGGGCGGCGTCGGCGCCTGCGGCCGGGCGTCCAGCAGATCCTTCAGCTTCTTGAAGTCCGCCTCCAGCGCCGGCAACAGGCCGGGGTTGTGGAGCGTCGCCGCCGGGTGGTACATGGGGTAGACAATCATGTCTTTGTACTTCCTGGCCTTCCCTCTCGACTTGCTTATCAGCTCGCCCGGGAAGAACTTGCCGAACGAGTGGCGGCCCAGGCACACGATCACCTTCGGCCGTATCAGCTCAATCTGCCTGTCCAGGAACGGGCGGCACGCCTCTATCTCCGCCGGCAGCGGGTCCCGGTTCTCCGGCGGGCGACTCTTCACCATGTTCGTGATATACACGTCCTCGCGCTTCAGGCCGATGCTCGCCAGCATGCGGTTCAGCACGTTCCCCGCCTGGCCAACGAAGGGCCTCCCCTGCTTGTCCTCGTTGAACCCCGGCGCCTCGCCGATGATCATGATCTGCGCAGTGCGCGACCCCTCGCCCGGCACAGACATCGTGCGCGTCTTGTGCAGATCGCACCGCGTGCAAGCGGCAATATCCTGGAGGAGCGTGTCGAAGTCGGGCATGGGGGGATTATAGCAGCAGGGGGCGAATAGTGAATTTGGAATAGTGAATTGGGGGAAGACGGGCCAAAATGCCGAATCAAAGTCTTGCATTTATTGAAACGAATGGTCTGGGATGAAGCTCCCAACGAGCCTTATGTAGATTGTTTGCTCTTTTCTAAGGGAGGTGGCATTGAGTTACAACCTGTTGGACGAACGGTGGATTCCAGTGCTATTCGTCGATGGGCGGTTAGACAGGCTAGGTATTAGGCGAGTGCTGCACGATGCCCACCGTATTAGGGACATCGCAACGAGCAACCCGATGGACCGCATAGCCGTGATCCGCTTCCTACTGGCGCTGCTGTACTGGTGCCGCGGCAATCCCACTGAGGAAGCCATTTCCGAGAAGACCGTTCCGCCGTCATGGCTAGAGAGATTAGAGTTGAACCGGGCCTTCTTCAATCTTCTTGGAGGCGGGGAACGGTTTTATCAGGACTCCACTGCGAAGCGACGCCGGGCGATAAACGACTTGATCCAGGAGCTACCAACCGGCAACAACTTCTGGCACTTCCGGCACATGACGGATTTCGCAGACCGCCTGTGCCCGGCATGTTGCTCCCTGGGTCTGCTCAGACTCCCTATGTTCTCCGTGAGTGGCCTGCCGGACTTAAAGGCCGGCATCAATGGCACGCCACCAGTTTACGTCATGCCAGTCGGCAAGACCCTCCTGTCAACCCTTGTCGCTAACTGGGCACCAGTACCAGAGATCGGCGTTCCTGCCTGGGTGCAACCCGTGTTTGCCGCGAACGACCACATAGTGGTGCCTCTGTTGACCGGCCTTACTGCTCTGTCCAG